>QZKU01000051.1 GCA_003598085.1 Candidatus Abyssobacteria bacterium SURF_5 | reverse complement strand
AATACCCTCTGCGACATTGCTCTATTCCTCTTTCACCATAAAAACCCTGTCTTTGTGCCCTTTCACTCACTTCCGAATGTCGGGTTGCGGAATCGCTGTCCCTCGGTTCTACCCATGTATTTATCGCCTTTTTTGTGGTATCCTATAAGGTAGCCGTTACCATTCCACCATGTCCATTATCGTTTATGGAGACCGAGAACCTACTGATCCAGCCAAAGACTCAGGATATCGAGCGGCTGTTAAACGGCGAATTCAGTAATCCCCACGCCATCTTGGGCGCCCACCCGCTGAAGCATCCCGCTCAAGGAGTGGTTGTCCGCGCCTTCCACCCCGATGCCGTGCAAGTGGACCTGCAGAGTGACCGCGCAACAGTGCGGATGACTCGAATTCATCCCGGCGGCCTGTTTGCGGCCGCGCTCATGAATGAGACCCTGCCCTTCGATTACAGGCTGACTTTTACATTTTCCAATGGCGAAACCTGGGAGCGGCGAGACCCGTACGCATACCTGCCGACGCTCGGAGATATGGATGTGTATCTCCTGGGAGAAGGAAGTCACCGCCGCCTCTATCAGCGGCTCGGTGCTCACCCCTGCGTGCAGAATGGCCGAAAAGGAGTCGCCTTTGCCGTCTGGGCGCCCGCGGCGAAAAGAGTCAGCATCATCGGTGAATTTAACGGATGGGACGGGCGTCTCTATCCCATGAGAACGATCGGCAGCTCCGGCGTCTGGGAATTGTTCGTCCCCGACATGGACGCCGGCATCTTGTACAAATACGAAATAAAAACCGCCGACGGCCATATTCGGGTAAAAACGGACCCGTGCGCATTTGCCATGGAAGCTCCGCCGAAAACCGCTTCCATCGTCTGGGATATGGAGCGGTATCAGTGGCACGATTCCGAATGGCTGAAGACGCGGCAGTCAAAAGACCTGCGACGCTCCCCAATGGCGATTTACGAAGTGCATCTGGGTTCCTGGCTCAGACCTGCACAATCTCCAACCCGCTGGCTCACGTACCGCGACCTGGCGGATAAGCTGGTAAAACACGTGCGGGAACTCGGCTTCACCCATATCGAGCTCCTGCCGATCGCCGAGCATCCGTTCGACGGCTCATGGGGATACCAGGTAACCGGCTATTTTGCGCCAACCGCCCGTTTCGGAACGCCGGACGATTTCAAGTACTTCGTCGACCAATGTCATCAAAATGAAATTGGAGTCATCCTCGATTGGGTTCCCGCTCATTTCCCCAAGGACGACTATTCGCTGCGGTGGTTCGACGGAACCGCTTTATACGAACATTTCGACCCTCGCCAGGCTGAGCACAAGGACTGGGGCACGCTTATCTTCAATCTCGGGCGCAATGAAGTGCGAAACTTTCTGCTGGCGAACGCGCTTTTCTGGCTGGATCAATATCATATCGACGCTCTGCGGGTGGATGCCGTGGCTTCCATGATCTATCTCGACTACAGCAGGAATGACGGCGAGTGGATTCCTAACCGATACGGCGGGAAAGAAAATCTCGAAGCAATCGAATTCCTGCAACTCATGAACGAGGCCGTCTATGCCCAGTTCCCGGGCTGCTTTACCATCGCCGAAGAATCCACCGACTATGCGGGCGTCACTTCCCCCAAGTACCACGGCGGGCTCGGGTTCGGTTTCAAATGGAATATGGGGTGGATGCATGATACGCTGCAATATTTCAGCAAAGACCCCGTTCACCGCAAATACCATCACAATACGTTGACGTTCTCGATGCTCTATGCCTATAGCGAAAACTTCGTTCTCCCCCTTTCTCATGACGAGGTCGTCCACGGGAAAGGCTCGCTTCTTCGAAAGATGCCGGGCGACCGCTGGCAGCAGTTTGCCAACCTGAGACTCTTGCTGGCATACATGTTCACTCACCCGGGTAAAAAATTGCTGTTTATGGGGACTGAGCTTGCTCCCGACTACGAGTGGAGCCATGATTTCGGACTCGATTGGGATTTGCCGAAGGACCCGCTGCGGCAACAGTTCCAATTCTTCTTGAGGGACCTGCTCGCACTGTACCGCAGCGAGCCGACTCTGTGGGAGCGCGATCATGACCCACGTGGGTTCTTATGGATCACCTGTGACGACAGCGCGCAGTCCGTTGTCTCCTACATCCGGTCAAGCGACACATCCTACCTCGTCTGTGCATGCAATTTTACGCCCGTGGTTCGCTATGATTACCATATCGGAGTGCCTGAGGCAAGAGCATACAAGGAAATACTGAATACCGATTCAGACCTGTACGGGGGCGGCAACGTCGGCAACTGGGGCATACTGAATGCCGTGCCGCAACCTTTCCATGGCTTTGCTCAGTCGCTCTCGCTTACACTCCCTCCACTTGGATGCTTGATTCTGGAACCGATTGATCAAAGCTTCGACAATCAACGGACGGAGAAGATTCAAAAACAGCAACTTAATCTCTGCTGACGTTTCTGGTGTCGCCGTAAAGGCAATTCACCATCGAGAGGATTCGAACGGATATGGCCGAATTCCTTTTTCAACTCATCGACAGCTTCAGATTCACCGATTTCCTTGACATATCCATCATCTCGATACTTATCTATCTCGTCGTGATCTGGTTCGAAGCGACGGCATCCAGGTTCGTCCTGCTCGGAATCTTCATTCTCGGCGTCATCTACATCCTGGCGCGCCTGTTCAATATGTACCTGACCGCGGTGGTTTTACAAGCGTTTTTCGCCATCCTCTTGATCTCCCTTGTCGTCATATTCCAGGAGGAGCTGAGAAGGTTTTTCGAGCGAATCAGCATGTGGAGTTCCTTGCGAAAAGGTAACAATGTCTTTTCCGGCTACCCCGAAATAGAAATCATTTCCCGCACAATGAACGAACTTGCCCGCAAGAAAATAGGAGCGCTCGTCGTCATTCGAGGAACCGACCCCCTCGACCGGCATCTGGAAGGAGGATATGAACTGGACGGCCGTTTGAGCCAGCCTCTTCTGGAGAGCCTGTTCGACCCGCATTCGTTCGGACATGACGGCGCCGTGATTATCGACCACGGCCGGCTATCACGATTCGCCTGCCATCTGCCGCTTTCGAGCAACATACAAGCCCTCGGAATGCGCGGCACACGCCATAGCGCCGCCCTCGGCCTCGCCGAACGCTCGGATGCGCTCGTTATCGTCGTCTCCGAAGAGCGCGGCACGATCTCATTGGCAAAAGAGGAACGCCTCGTCGAGTTGACGGATCCATTGACACTCCAGGCGGAACTGGAAAAGTTCGCCCTGGATAAATTTCCGAAAAACCATCGGACCTGGCTCCAGTGGATCAGAGAAAAATCGAAAGAAAAAGCAATCGCCGTTGTCCTGGCATGCGTCCTTTGGTTCGTTTTTATCTACCAGACGGGCACTGTTCGCCGCGATTTTGTTGTCCCTGTCGAATACCGAAATCTGAAGGCCAATTGGGTCATCGAGGAGCCAATGCCCAAAGAAGTCATGATCAGCCTCGCCGGAAGAACCCGAGCATTCGACCTGGTGGATATGCGCGCGCTGAAGGTCGTCGTCGATATGGAGGATATTGAGCAGGGGCATCAGGACATTATGCTTACCGCCAATTCCGTGACAAGCCCTTCCAGCTTGTCCGTCATCGATATCGAGCCCAAAAAAATACGGGTCGCCGCCTACCAACTCGTTCAGGCGAATCTCCCCGTTCATGTGCGAACTCACGGGAAGATTCCCGCAGGTTTAAAAGTCTCCCGGACAGAAGTCTCACCGGATACCATACCCGTGCTTATTCCGAGTAAGGCGGTTAACGGATCCCTGAAGGTGACGACGGAAAGCATAGACCTGCGGAAGTTGACCGAAACCACTACCGTCACGCCGTCTCTCGTTCTGCCTGCAGGCGCCCGCTACGCTGGACCACGGCCGCCGAAGGTCGATGTGAGGGTGGAAGTAACCCGCATCACACAATCATGAGCGCGCTGGGAGGGCCGAATTCTTTCGGCCAGACGGAGGAGGATCATCAGTGTCTGTCGCCTACACAAGCGGAGCAGCCTTGTGCGCCGAAACGGATTTCTGTTTTATCGGCATGGCCATAACAGGAACCGGCGAGAGAATCGTTCCCTTGGGAATGACAACAATGCCATTTTCCGAAACCGAAAACCGCTTGCGGTCTTCTTCCAGATCGTATCCAATTTCCGTGCCGGGGGGTATGATCACGCGCTTGTCGATGATTGCCCGCCGGATACGCGCATGGCGCCCCACCTGCACGCCCGACATCAGGATGGAATCGTATACTTCTGAATAGCTGTTTACTTTCACTCCGGGAGAAAGGATGCTGTGCTGCACGCGGCCGCCGCTGATAATACAGCCATTTGAAACGAGGGAATCGAGCACCAGACCAATCCGCTTGCCATCGTCGCCTCCGGCAAACACCGTTTTGGCCGGCGGATATTGTTCCTGATAGGTCCTGATCGGCCAATTGACATCGTACAGGTTGAAGGCAGGGTCAACCGACACCAGGTCCATGTTGCAATCCCAGTACGAATCGATCGTGCCCACGTCGCGCCAATAATTCGACTGCTTCTTGTTCTCGTCAACGAATGGATATGCCTGCACGCGGTGCGAATCGAGCATCATCGGGATTATGTCTTTCCCAAAATCCTGACCACCTTCGCGCACGCCGCGCTCCAGCACCTCGGCCAGGACTTCCGTCGAAAAAACGTAAATACCCATCGACCCGAGCACTCCGCCGTTGGGCGTGCAGGATTGAAGATTCTTCGGCTTCTCGATGAATCGATTGATGCGGCCGCTGCCGTCCGTGCATAGCACCCCGAAACGATGCGCCTCGTTCAGCGGCACGTCAATAGCGCCCACGGTCAGGTCGGCGCCGGTTTCCTCATGGAACTCGACCATTTTTGAATAGTCCATCTTATACACGTGATCGGCCGACAGGATGAGCACGTAACGGGGATGCACCTTGCGGATCGAATACAGGTTCTGATGCACGGCCGACGCTGTCCCCGTATACCATTCCTCATTGATGCGCTGTTGCGGCGGCAGTAGCGTGATAAACTCATTGAGAACGGGATTGAATATGTTCCAGCCAAACTGAATGTGACGGTGAAGCGAGAGCGACTTGTACTGCGAAAGAATGAATATCTTGCGGATATCTGAATTGATGGCGTTGCTCAGCGTAAAATCAATCAGCCGGTAAATCCCCCCGAATGGGACTGCCGGCTTTGCCCGGTCCCGCGTTAGCGGATACAGGCGCGTCCCTACTCCCCCCGCTAATACAACGGCAAGAACTTCTTTTGCCTTCACGTTCTCCTCCTTGTATGTCTTTCCCAACCGTACAAGGCCGGTCCTATTCGCTTTATGAACATTCAAGAAAAACTTCTTGCACAACGATGACAGCTTGTTCTGCAGCGTCTCCACTTGCAGCTAAAGGTGCAGGTTGTTCTACGGGGGCGAGCCAAACAGAGCGCAATTCAAATAACAGCATCACGCCTTCTCCACACAAATCGCGGTCTCACCGCCATGCGGGTTTATTTTCTGATCCGGCCCTGAAAGCCAAACGATCTTGAATCAGGCAGGTTTTCTAGAGATATAAATAAAAAAGCCTTTCAAATCCATGTTGCCTGAGATATCTCGGAGGGGTACCCCACAAAGCTTCATTTCCATAATCGGGATGCAGGCAGATGCACTGCAAACAGTGAGGGCAGATTTTCGATGGACGGTTAACGACCCTGCCGCATCCGCACCACATTGCCTGAAGTAGATCGAAATCCTTCCCGCAGTGCCAACACCTGACTCGGTGCAGCATCTTCTTCGAGGCCTGGGGCTGGGTGCCGCTCATCTTTTTTCGCGCCTCCACCCTTACAACCGCACTGTTGTTAGTTTCGCCTATCATTATTTATCGATAAACAGTAAAACGCAATCGGTTTCAACAAGTTTTTTTCTCTTCTGAAAAAAATACCGCCGCCGAGATTGGAATCACGAGAGGAAGCGCGGGAGAAGGGGAAAAAGATGAAAGAATCGGTCAGACTTCGGCCTTTCGAGCCAGAGCCGCAAACGAAAGCAGGTACAGAACCAGCGCGACGAGAAGCAGTGCCTTGATTCCAATGACGAACGAAGCACATTCAAGCATGCCGCCAAACATCGCCCCGATCAGGTTCGATCCGAAAACCGTGTTCAGCTCGCTCGATCTGCGGAACGAATCGGCAAAGATCACACCGGCAAAGAAAATCGGGAGAGATAGGAGCACCCCCGAAACAATCGCTTTGGGAACGAGCGAAACACCGGCAAAATACTCGAGCGGAATCTGGTATATCAGCAACAGCGAGATTCCCAGCCCCAGGTAATAAACCCAGCGCGGCCTCATTCGCGCAAACCCGCAATAATAATTCGCGATGAGTATCATTATCATAATGCCTGAGATGATGATCGAATTCACCATCCACGTCGCCCCGAAAAGCAGGGCCAGCTTGCTCACGTTCTGTACCTCGATCAACAGAAAACCCGCCCCAAGAAAAAAGAAATGCCAGTTTACTCCATTCAATCCGCTGAAACTCTTTCGTACCAGAAGGATCGAGATCAGCATCAACACCCCGAAAATAATGAAATAGAGAGATGGGATGCGCTGCCCCTCAAGATACAGATACGGCCAGTCATCTGTCGGAACGGCCGCTGCCGTCGCCGCATCGGCGAACGAGAGGTCGATCAGACTCTGCATAAAAGGATGCTTCGCCATTGTCTGAGCGATAGTGGACGCGTCCCCGCCTATGAAGACGCTCCCGCCCCAGCCCCGAATCGTATCGCTCAGTCGAAAACAGACCGGCGGCCCGCCGAACGCTTTCATCATGATGTCATAGAGGCTGTGTCCAATGAAATTGTCCTTCACGTCAAAGATAAGAACAAGCACCCCTTCCGGCTTCAGCAGGCCTTTTGCCTCCTGAATGCTTTGCAGCGTGTACACGAAATTATCGAGTCGTACGTTTGAAAGGTTCGAGGACAGCGTATGCGAGTCAAGCAGACCGAACACAATCAGGTCGTACCGCTTGCCGGTCCGATGAAAAAAGGAGCGCGCATCATCGTTTATCCTGGTGACCCGCTCGGAAGAATACGGTTGCTCCGGGTGAAGCCGCTCGCCCACATCAATTATCACCGGGTCGATCTCAACCGCGTCCACGTGTCGCGCTCCGTTCCTCAGTGCTCCCGCAACGTCATTCCCGGTGCCCGCCCCGACAATCAGAACCTCATCCAGTTGTTTCCCAAACAGATACGGCAGATTGTAGTGGTCATACTTCAGCATCTCAGCGCTGCTGAAGCCGTAAATATGCGGGTTTTTTCGTACAAATTCATCGGATAAGTTAACCGCCTGCTGATACGGGACGCTGTTGACGTTGATTACGTATCCTACCCGCACAAGACTCGCTCCGTCCGGATACTCCAGCGGCTTAACTTCCAACTTCTGATACGGCGACCAGATCTCCTCGCGCTCCTCCCGCGCCGAAATATAGTCGTGCACGAGCAAAAAGCCCCCAATCACTATCATCAGTCCTACCGACGCTGGCAGTGAACTCCTCCGTCCTTCACCCACCAGCAAAACTATGACCATGACGAATAGCAGAGAAAACCAGATAATCGGAGGGTACGACAGCAACGAGAGCAGCGTGAAGAGTGCTACCCCCGCGAGACTGCCGAAAATATTTACCGTATACGCCCTCAGCGGGCGCTCGCTTGTCCTCAGCAGTTCCCCCAGCAACTGCCCGAATGGAACAAACAGATACACGATCGCAACCGTCAGCGCGGAAAGCATTCCAATACCAATCAATAGCTGCCACGTCTTCTCGATTCCAGTCGAGACTGCCTGATACCAGATGATGAAGTCCTTGAGATTGCCCAGGTACATCGTTATTCTCGGCAACGAAAAGATTCCCAGGCTCCACGGACAGTACACCAAAAAAACAAGCGCGCCCAGAATTGCGAGCGGTAGCGCGATCGAAGGCTCTCTCCGGGGACTCGCGCACCCAAGACCGATCCCCAGAAAACAGATGATCAACAGCAGATTGTGAAAATAAGCAAAAATCCTCAGCTCCGCCGAAAGCCACCGGATGATGAGAAGCTCGAGGAACAGGAGGAGAAGGCTTACCCAGAAAAGCTTGAAATCATGCAATTTGTTCATGTAGTTCGGAGGAAAGATAAGACAGTGTTGCCATCCTTGTGAATGTTTTGCGTTTTTGCGAAGGCTTGGGTTTCCTTAGATTTCCAAGAGTGAGCAGAAATTTGTTTGAACGAATGTTTTATTGTACCCGCTGGGCCTGTCGGTGTCAATCCTTCAAAAGTCGCGCAATTTCGCCCATTCCAGCAACTCGTTTACAATTTTTAACATTTGGTGACACACTAAAACGGCAGTGAATGTTTAACAGTTTGCTAAACAAATAAACAGACAAATCGCGCCGCCCGCATCAGCCAATACGATAAAATGAGGCGGAAAGGATCAATATGGCCCTCGATACAATCTGGAGAACAAAATTACAAAGTGTCATTCGGAATAAACCGGATATGGAATTCATCTGCCCGTACTGCGGCGGCCGATACAAAGGTCGTATTACATGCCCAAGAAGTTCGCTCGCCCCCGTCTCGTTGTCCGAATCCTCAAACAAGCCCTTGTTGCTTCCCCCTCCAAAAAAAGGGTGTAATTTTTGAGCTCCTTCATATCTCAACACGCCGGCCCGGAAAAGTCACTGTTTCAGGTGCTCGCGGAAAAAAGCAACCGCTTCGTCTGCGGATTTGGTGGCTGCGTCTCCTTCATAGAGCTCAAAATGGCGGGTACCGCGGAATACTACCCATTTCTTCGGTTCCGGCGCTTTGTCAAACAACTCCTTATAATCTTCCATCGGCGAGACCACATCCAATTCGGCTGCAATAAGCAATAACGGCCGGTTTCCCTTCCTGTGAATCACCGATAGCGGCGAAAACTCCATGTGCGCCTCAATGAACTGCACCATGATCTCGCGGCCGAGAAGTTGCGGCATCTTCTGCGCTTCTCTCTCAAAAAACTCGCTCATCTCCGGATCGCTCGCCAGCGCCATCGCATCCGCATACATCGGATCGTTCTGCAGGACGCGCCGGCGGCGATCCTCCTCGACCATCTGACGGAACACGCTGATCGCTTCCTCCGGCAGCCTCTTGGTTGCGGCGGTATAGCCGTCGGCGAATCCAAGCTGGCCGACGCCCGCCTTGATCCGGTCGTCAACCGCGAGAGCATACGGAGCGAGCGCTCCGCCATACGAAGTGCCCCACACGCCGATCCGCTCCGAATCCGCCTCGGCTCGAGTCGATACGTACGTTACCGCATTACGAATATCGGCAAGCTGCTCCTGCCACAGAAGGCGCCCGCGCCGGCCATCCGACTCGCCAAAGCCGCGGTAATCAAATGTCAAAGCGATAAAGCCGTTATCGGCAAAAACCTGTGCGTACTGCGGCAGGATCAATTCCTTGATGCCGGTGAACCCGTGGCACAGCACAACGGCCGGCCGCCTCTCATCCTCCTCCAGTTTCTCAGGCAGGTACAATATCCCCGCCAGGCGTGAGCCCTCAGAATAGAAATGAACCCGTTCGATCATCATCTACCTCTCCTTTTTCCAAATCTTAAGGGCATGATTTTAACACACCGCCCCGATCCGGGATCTAAAATTTCAACTCCCATTTCCCCTCATGGGCCGCCGCAATCAACGCCTCAATGTTATCCATCGGCGACTCCAGCGGCAGCGGGCTTCCCGTGCTGACGATAAAACCCTTCGCCCTGCGAGCGGCCTCAATCTGACGCGCCACCTCCGTCCGCACCTGTTCGGGGCGAGCATGCAATCCGAACTCCACCGCGTCAATATTGCCCCAGATGCACTTCGTATTTCCGAGCGCCTCGACAACGCGGTCAATCGGAATTTTGAAATTCTTTTTTCCTTCCTCAACTGCGACCGCAGAACATTTCAGCCGCCCAATCCTCCCCAACAGCGGCAGCGGATTCCCGCAAATGTAGTAGGTCATCAGAAGACCGCACTCCTCTGCAAAACGAAAATACCGCTCATTGCCGGGAAAGACAAATCTATCGTACAACTGGGGCGAGATGATGTCGGCGCCGCTGAATATCTCCTCCGCGTAAATACCATCGGCTCCGCTTTGGGCATAGCCTCTGAGAACCGGCTTTCGCTGCTCGAGAATGCGGTTAATGAAGTAAAGAAGATTATCCGGATTATCATAAAACGAGGTCATCAGTCCCTGAAACCCGAGCAGATATGCGGCGGTGTACGGAGTGCTGTCATAAATCATGACGAAATAATCGCGGCCTCGATCCTCCGCCACTTTCCTCGGTAAATCGAAAACGCCCTGCTCCTCGAGTTCTTCGAGCGGAACCAGTCGGACCAGCATATCGATCACGTCGCGGCTCTGGATCAGCTCCGACTGATCCCATACATCCGGCTCGTCGGCAGACGGCAGCACCCCATAGAGATAATCCCGGCCGGCGGGAAAGTCGGACGTTATCATCCTGCGGCGGTCGCCCGTAACGGTGTCAAAATAAAACAACTCATTCTCCTCAACGACAATCTCTGTTCGTTCGGCCCATTGCCGCGCGGGCCCGCTGGAGACTTCCATGCTATCCGGCATCACCGGAAAAATTTCATAAGCGGCATACAGCGATTGCATGCGAAACTCGACGTCCTCATCATGATCCGGCCGATACCGCTTCATTCCGCGCATCCTCTTGCGATAAAGCTCAACGTATCGCCGCTTTTCAACTGCCTCTCGAAATAGTGCCAGATAACTCGGCGCTGCGGGCACAACATCGTGCCCCGTCCCTTTGAGCGCCGCACGCATTCGCTGCTTCGGCGTCATCTCCGAACCCTTCTCTTTCATGGCCGCCATATTACACTGCAGAAACTCAAAAAGTCCATCATGTCCTCCCCGATGGCACAGGCGTCTCCTGTGGTCGTTTTCTTATGTCTCATCCTTTTCCTTAACCCAAAATCGAAAATCCAAAATATATCCAAAATCCAAAATATCTGGAGGAGGACTAAGCGCGATTTCTCCTCGCCGTTTCCCAAAGGCTCTATCTCCGAGGCTCGAATTTGATTGCCGCAATTGAATCGGTTATAATTTCTCCCCAGGTATTTCCGGAAACTCTCTCGAACGACAATATGGCTCCCAAGATACAATTCACGGAAGATGACTGGCGGCGCCTCGAGCAGAACTGGTGTGCGTGGTGGGCCGGCGAGATTGACCGGCCGATGGTGATCATCGACAATCCGCTGTCGTTCAGCATGCCGATGGAATTGTCACAGGAATTCCTGCTGGAAAAGCCTGTCGATGAAGTGCTCGACCATTTCCAGACGATCCTCGAGTTCCGCCAGTTCTACGGTGACGCGTGGCCGAAATGGTGGCCGGATTTCGGGCCCGGCATCATGGCGGGCTTTCTCGGCGCCAACGTGCATGGCGATCCCGAGATGACCACCGTCTGGTTCGACTCGCCCGATGCCTGCCCAATCGAAGAATTGCAGTTCTCTTACAATCCCGACAACATCTGGTGGAAGCGCATCCTTGATCTCACGCGCGGCGCGATAGAGCGCTGGGGCTCCTCGGTATCGGTCGCGCATACCGATCTCGGCGGCAATCTCGATATCCTCGCCTCGTTCCGCACCACCCAACAACTTCTCCTTGACCTCTATGACGCGCCCGAGCATGTGCTCCGGCTTGCCGGCCAAATCACAAACTCATGGCTTCGCTATTACGACGAGCTCGACGCCGTCATCCGGACAAGCGGACGCGGCACAACTCCCTGGGCGCCGATCTGGTCGCCAAAACGCTGTTACATGCTGCAGAGCGATTTCTCTTTCATGATTTCGCCGGAGATGTTCAAGAAATTCATTCTGCCCGACCTTAATGCCTGCTGCCAACACATGGACCACGCTTTCTATCACCTCGACGGCCCCGGCGAAATCCGCCATCTCGACATGCTGCTCGCACTCGACAATCTCAAGGGAATCCAATGGATTCCGGGCGACGGCGCTCCGCCGCCCGAGGAATGGCTCCCGCTGCTGAAGCGGATTCGCGACGCAGGCAAGCTGTGCCAGGTATTCGTCGAAGCCGAGGGAGCGCGTACGATCGTCCGCGAGATCGGCGGCCGCGGCTTCGCCTTCTACATCATGTCCTTCATCAACTCCGCCGAAGAAGCCAACGGTTTCCTTGCCCTGCTGTCTAAGGAAGACGCCGGAAGAAGCTGAAGATTCTTAGAGCACGGATTACTGCGGATTTTAACGGACTGTTACAGGTGGGGAAACACGCTGAGCGAAGCGAAGTCAGCTGACTCTGCCTGGCCTGCCACGCGCCTCGCGTGTGAAGACTCTCTTACTGTTGAGCGTAAGCGAAATCTCTCGCCCCACGGGATCATTCTGACCCGCGCTTCGCGGGAGAGAATCTCTCTTTTCAACCGCCGACCAACGCCGACATCCAAGCATGAGGCAGTTCAAACCTTTGTGTCTTCGTGGCTTGGTGGTTTGCTTATCTTTGTCTTTTTTTGTTACTCTTTTCGTTCCCCCACTACCGGCAAATCCACAAACGACGCCAGCCCCTGGCTCCGATGCACATTCAGAATCGTCGGAGGATTCGTCTTCATCAGCGGGAAATGGTCTTTATCGGCGCCGGCAATCGCCAGCCGGATCGAGTGTCCCTTCAGAAACAGGTACGATGTCGGCAGCAGGTCGAAAACCAGTTGGGCGGGTTCGCCGGGAACCAGCGGCATCGCGTCCGCTCTCTTGAAAGTCCGGTAAGGCGCCGGCGTCTTATATGGCGGCTGTTCCTCGCTCAGCTTCCGATGAATCGCCCGCAAGTGCCCCTCGGTCACATACGTCACCTCGCCCGACGGATGCACGTCCTCAAGATACACAATGAAATTGCCGTCGGTTGCCGTTGATGTAACCTGCAGCGTCACGACCGGATGACCGGTGACCTCCATATCCTCGGCGAGCGGAACCGATGTATAGCACAGCAGTTTCTTGTCTTCCTCTTTCCGCCCCGTATATTGTATCGGAACCTCTTTCACGTTTACGAGCGAAACCCAGCGCGAATGCAATCTCGTGCCGGTGTCGTAGTTCACCTCATAACTGTCCAGACCGTCCGCATCGGCAGGCGGATTGCTATCAAGCGCATGCTTCGGCGCAAAATAGAACCGCCGCATTTCCGCCGCAGGCGGCCACGTATCCGCGAATTTCCATTTTTCCTCAACCAGCGTGTAGTAACAGACCGGTTTCTCCGTCATCACGCCATTCTCGATCCCTTTCAAATGATAATCAAAGAAGCGCAGCATCTCCTCGTTGAAGTCGAATTCCACCTCTTGGGCGTTCGGCCACCAGGGCTTGATGCAGATGCTGTGGTCCCACGGCCCGATGAGCAGCTTGCCGGGATTCGACAGCGTTAAGAATCTCTTGATCGCCGCATGCTGGTAGCCGCCGTCAAACCAGCCACTGAAGCTGTAGATGGCGGCGCCGGACGATTCGAGCTTGTCGATGTAGCTGTGCGGGCTGAAGACGTCGACCGTGCCGAGACCCGAATCCGCGACGTCATCGCGGAATGTGATGCTCAATGCCTGCTCATGAATGCTCAGGTTTTCCGCATGTTCATCGATCGCAGCCGCAAGAAGGCTTCGGTCCCTATCAATATCGACCGGCCGCGGCCCTCTGACCGAAAGGCCGGGCAGAAAACCGAGTCCCTTGATCCTGTTCGTGTCGATAATGTTATTGAAGCGCGCCCACTCCTCCGTAAACCACGCCGAATGGATGCCGCCGGGAAACGCGATGTCGGTATACGTATCGAATAGCGCAAAGCGCGGCGCGACCGCCTTCACTGCAGGGTGATTGTTGACCAGCAAAAATTCGCTGGTCGAGCCCGTATACGACCAGCCGAGCGAGCCAACGTTGCCGTCAGACCACGGCTGCGCGATGATCCAGTCGACAATCTCGCCGCCGTCTTTCACTTCATCCGGCGACCAGGGATACTGCCGCGAGCCGAATGATGCACCCGACCCACGCGCATCGACATCGACCCATGCATATCCATGCGGAACAAACAACTCAATCAGTTTCTGCGTTTCCGGCGACGTGTTCGTGAGCAGATTGAACGGCCACCGCAGATCGAGCGATCTTACATAGCGCGTCTGAAACAGGATCGTCGGCAGCTTCGTCCCCTCTTCCAGTCCGTCGGGCAGGTACAGGTCAACCGCGATCCTGACCCCGTCCCGCATCGTAAGGTAAAAAGACCATTCGCTGATCCCCTTATACTGTCGAGTCGAATAGCCGGCATATTTGCCTGGCCGGCTGATCTTCTCGCTTTCCGCTGCATCTGCGCCCGCAGAAACATATGCTGCAATCACGATGAGCAAAAGGATAAACAGCAGGTTTAGGCCGCGTTTCACGGTATATCTCTCGGAAATCTTCATGCGTGTGCGTTTCCTTTCTGAAAAAATGTTCGTCAAAAAGCCACATCGTCGGCAATACAGTTGAACCGTAAAAACAGATGCTCTTACTTGTCATTCCCGCGAAAGCGAAAGCGGGAATCCGACTTAATCTTCTCCGCAACTTACATTTCTCCCCGTGCCGCTGAAGTTTATCAGAAGCCCTCCGCTAATTCAAACCGGAGGTAGTCCCTAATTCCAAGCCGTAGCGGCCAAACATCTCGCATCATTTTTCTTGATATTTTGGTCGGCTTCCGATATAGATATCATGCCGTGGCTAACTGCTCTCATCTTGGATAAATGGAGGCTCAAAAGGTCGTGTCCAAAGAGGAAGATTTCTTTGAAGATTTGAGGAGGGGATTTTCGATGCTTGCGAAATTTCTCTTCTCGAAAACGATGAAGCACATCAGTGCCACCGTCATTTGTCTAATCCAACTATTCGCTTCGCAGCCGGCCCGTGCCGGCGGTCCAACCGATCCGCAGGAACTTGAGGCATTCGTTGACTCTCTTCTCTCCGAGTTGGTGCAGGAATACCACATGCCGGGAGCAGTTTTCGCGCTCGTGAAGGACGGAGAGCTTTTCTTCGCAAAGGGATACGGCTTTGCCGACCTGGAAAACCGCAAACCCGTTATCGCCGACACGACGCTGTTTCGAGTGGCGTCGGTCTCGAAGCTGTTTACTGCCACCGCCGTGATGCAGCTTCATGAAAAGGGACTCCTAAACCTTGACGACGACGTCAATAAATATCTTACGCTGTTCAAGATAGATGACAGCTTCCCCGAACCGGTCACCGTAGCCAATCTGCTGACGCATACGGGCGACTTCGATGAGCGGATGATCGGGAAGGAAACCCCGGATGAATCAAAGGTCGTCCCGCTCGGCCTTTATCTGTCAAAGCACATGCCGCCTCGCTATGCGCCGCCATGGGATCAATACTGCTATTCGAACCACGGTATGGCGCTGGCGGGATATCTCGTGGAAGTTGTCTCCGGCATCCCTTTCGCACGATACGTTGACGAAAACATCTTTCACCCGCTCGGCATGAATCGCAGCAGTTTTCTTCGGGACCCTTTGCTGGCGCCTGACATAGCAGTCGGCTATACATTTAGAGACGGCTCCTATCAGCGCCTCCCCTATCATTATCTGTATGACGCGCCGGCGGGAGAGCTCAATATGACCGCAACCGACATGGCACGCTTCATGATCGCGCATCTTCAGAAGGGCCGCTTTGGAGAGATCCGCATCCTTAAAGAGGCAACGGCCGCGGAGATGCACAAACGACAATTCGGACATCATCCCCGCTTGCCGGGAACCGGCTACGGATTCTTCGAGATATCTGAAAACAACCAGCGAATGATCGGACACGTGGGAGGTCTGTACGGGCATGGCAGCCTGATGTTCCTTCTGCCGGAGCACAATGTCGGGCTCTTCCTCGCGTATAACTCGTCGGGTGAAACGGGAAAGCCCGACGTGATTCCCATATTCGGCAGCCGGTTTCTCGACCACTATTATCCGACCGGAGAGGATGCTGCGCCAAATGGACCGATGAGGAATTCCGACAGCGCTCGATTCGCCGGAAACTACCTCGCAAATCGCTATTCACGACACACGCTTCAGAAAATCGAGGCCTTCTTCGCACAGTTCAGGGTGGAGCAAACCGGCGACGGCACATTGACCATACATTTTCCCCTCAACTTCAAGGAGCCGTCGAAGTGGGTGCAGATTGAGCCACTGGTTTTTCAGCGGGTTGACGGCGACGGATTCGTCGCATTCTCGGAAGATAGGAGCGGCCGTATCACGCACATGTTCATTGACGCCATCCCCATCCAGTACACAACCAAACTGCGGTGGTATCAGGAAAACGCCTTCCACTTTGCGATCGCCGGAAGCAGCATCCTCGTCTTTCTTTCTGCTTGTATTGCGTGGCCTCTGCGAGCCCTGGTTTCTCGCGTCAGGGGCAGGCCTGATGCCGGAACGAGGGGAAACCGAATTGCCCGGTTGCTGGCCGGTTTCGCCTCTGCTCTGCACGTTGCGTTTGTCTTGGGTTTTATCTTGATCATGCCGAAGGCGATGGGAGAACTCTACCACGGAGTGCCGCCCGTCCTGATCGCGCTTCTCTGCGTGCCGATCCTGGCTGCAATACTGACAGCCGGAGCCATGGTCTTTGCAATACCGGCTTGGAAACATGGATATTGGTCTGTTGCCGGAAGACTGCACTACACACTCGTTCTAATTGGGGCGGTCGTTTTCATCTTTTTCCTCAACCACTGGAACCTGCTGGGCTTCAGATTCTGACTGTAGCAAAGTGACCTGTTGAGGACAGCCAAAGAAAATGTTAATTCTCGGTGGAAGACAGCTTGACATGCGCCAAAAAGCCGCTATAGAATCTTGACTGCACCAACCATCTGCATTAGCCGAAGGTTTATTTCCTGAATTGCATCAGCGGAGCCCGACCTTCCTTACGAGGACATCAGTTTATGGGCTTTCTCAGCGGCTTTATCGCCTCCCAAATTGACGAACAAGGAAACTCTAATGTTGTCAGGATGGATTTGGCGGAGCATGCCGAGAATATGTATTCCATTGACAGCGAACGCGTGGAAGATGTGCACATTGTCCAGGAGCACAAACACGATAAAACCCGATATTGCCATTTTTGCCGGCAAGACCCTCGTCAAATTCACTGTCAACCCTTACAAGTGGGTCGGCATGGCCTACAAGAGGGTCGGTTTCACCACGTGTCGGAAAGGAGTGTGGACCTATTTTGACTCCTGGCAGATCCGTCACCCTCATCTTCTCCTTATGGTCATGCTGCCGGGCTATGCCGTTGTGGATGAAGAACCACCACCGTACGAGTTTAGACCCTACAGATACGACCTTGATCATCATCCTGTCCTTATTTATAACGAGCTGCCTTTCGGCACGTATCGCGTCTCGTTACGATACAGGATTGACTCACAAAAATACGAAGAAATCCGACCTCAGATTCTGGAACGCTCCTCCTTTCCAACATCGTCTGACTTGCATCACACACATGCTCCCGAATCCGCGTCGGCACGCAAAACAGCCGCAGTCCTCACAAAAACCATCGATTGGATTCTCAGAGGAAGCGGAATGTGGAATCTCCTGAGAACCATTGGCTTTCTCTGAAACCATCTTTTTATTCCCGCCTCATCTGTAGTTACGGAGTTTGAATGACGAGCCATCATGACAAGTAGAGGGGCGTATCTGCCTGCCACCAATTGAGAAGCCGGCGCAAAACGCCTTGATCCAAAGCCTAACAAAACCTTAATGGGAGTCTCCGTCTTGGTGGTGGGAGGGCGCGGCACGCAGTGCTCCTATGCTTGCATTTATTGGCGGTGATTGGTTCCAATCCCGATTCCCGGATCGGTCTCAAGGCATCATTTGGATTGAAGAGAAACGGCTGAGATTAGTCAGCCGCGTCTTTCCGGATAGGTTTTTTGGCCGTTTCTTTCTTTTTGACCTCGTGGCGCTTTATCCGCCGATTGAGTTCGTACAGCTCGCTGAGCTGTTTCAGAACTTTATCGATTTTCTTCATCTTCAAGCTTCTCTATATCAATACAGTCCTGTTTGGAGCCGCGCATCTTCTTAAGCCGTATCAGGTCCTTTCTTGTCGCCAATCTTACCTTTCCTTCCTCCGATTCGGCTTCCAGTGACTCTCTAATTATTCTCCGGGTTTCCTCGGTCTCGGCAATGAGAAGATCGATAATCATTTCATCTTCGTCAACTATTCTCAAGAACCGATGAAGCTTCACTCGGAGTTTCCCGAATTTCCGGGGGATAATCGATTCGAAATAACCCTTCCTCTCCAGAATGTTTTTGGTCGTCTCGTAGTCTTCAGAATCAATCAACAAATCTATGTCCCGGGTGAAGCGCGCCTCGGTGTAGAAGGCCATCGCCACTTCCCCTATCAGGGCATACTTCACCTTGGCTGATTCCAACTCCTTCACCAGACGTCTGAATTCTTCGAATACGTTCATCTTATTCTGATGAGTCGGCCGAGTCCGTCGTCATCAGTCTGTCCCAATACTAAGATACAGGCGCTTTTGAAAAACTTTTCGGCCAATGCATATCAAGCTGCTTTAGAATATCGGCAGTGAAAATCCAGCTACTTTTCGAAAATATCCCAGGAAAACGGGTACCGAAGATTGAGAAAATCCACTCCCTCCCCCTTATGTTTTCTCCTTTTACCTGCGCGCGTACTTTCCTGTTTCTTGAGTTCGCGCCGCTTGCCTTCCAGGAGAACCATGAAACTTATCAACTGATTCCTGCCATCAAACCAGAAGCTCTCACAATCCCTGCAAAATCTGAAACACAGTGCAGCAGCGTCTTTTCCCAATTTCGTTTCTTCCAGCCGATGACTGCATCCCGGACAGGCTGTCACCATCTCGCGGGAAGTCATGTTTTCTCCGCCGGAAACACGTCCGACCGGCAACTGTTGCAAAGAGTCGGGGCCTATCTGCAGGATAGCTTTCGCACTGCCCCAGATACCCAGGCATTCGAGACAAAACGAGACGCCGAACTTGCCGCCATAACGCCCGTCAAGCTCGACATGATTCATGCTCTTCCGGCAAAATGGGCATTCGAGTGCTTTTTTCTCTTTTGGATCCATCGATTTGCTGACCCTGTTGCCCAACGACACGTAACGCGCCCAAATCATACCACTAATGATAAATCCTCATCAACATTTCAATGTTGTTTATCGAGATCATGACATCAATTTCCGCCTGGAATGCCCCGGAAATCGCGCCGGAATCGCGTTGACAGGCTGATCTGAATTTTGTTAAGATTATGAACGAAGTTTCCGGTATCGGCGGTCTTGGAGTTGTGAGCGCAATCAAATTCAATTTCAAGTTATCAAAGAGGAACATGTTATGACAGTTACAGCCCGGGAAACCTCAAAAGATAAAGTGCATGCCCGCCTTCAGTCGCTCAGGGGAATAATGCTTCAGACCCCTTATTCGGTCTGCATCCAGAAAGCGCGCCTTGTTACCGAATACATGAAGACCAGGGACGCCCAGGCCGCCCCGATACTGCTTCGGCGCGCGCGCGCGCTCGAATATATCCTCCACAACGCGGAAGTGATCATTCATCCCGAAGAACTGGTCGCCGGTTCTCCCGCAACGCATCGAATAGCAGCGATGCTGCATCCCGACCTGTCAGGCCTCTTGCTGTGGCCTGAAATCCATGAGCTGCGGACGCGCCCGACGAATCCGCTCCAGATCACCGACGAAGAAATCCGGCTTCTCGAACAGGAAATCTTCCCGTTCTGGTCCGATAAGAGCATTGCAGCGTATGCGGGCAAGTTCTGCTGTCCGGAACAGCCGATGGAAATGTTCATGCAGATAGGATATTACATTCTGACGCAGTTCGCGGGCATCTCGCATATCACGCCGGCCTACGACAAGGTGCTCAAGCTTGGTTTTTTGGGAATCGTCGAGGAGGCCGAGTCACATATCAAGCGGCTGGAAGAGATAGAGCTTTCGGGTGGAATGACTCCCGACCTGCTGCAACAATTGCATTTCTACGAGGCGGTGAAGATCACCTGCACTGCCGCGGCCGCTTTCGGCGAGCGCTATCGCCGAAAGGCGCTCGAGCTGGCGCAGGGGTGCGTCGATCAGGAGCGGAGACGCGAACTGCTCGACATGGCCGGCGTGTTCGAACGCGTGCCCGCGATGCCGGCCCGCACTTTCCGCGAGGCGGTGCAATCGTTGTGGCTTGCTCATGTTATCGTTCACCAGGAGAATTTCCAGCACGGAATCTCGTTCGGGCGGCTCGACCAGATACTGTATCCATTTTATGCAGCGGACGTCGAGGCCGGCCGGCTCGAGTACGACGAAGCGGTCGAGCTTATCGGCTGCATGCTCGTGAAATCGGCGGAAATCCTTCCACTGTTCAATTCTGTCGGCACGAAATTCTTCAGTGGTCTCTCATCCGCGCAGGGCATCACTCTCGGCGGAACCGATCGCGACAGCAATGACGTCACCAATGAGCTGAGTTATATCTTCCTTGATGCATTCGACGCAGTCCGGTTGCGCCAGCCCAACCTGCACGTGCGCGTGCACCCGAAATCGCCCGACGCATTTCTCGTTAAGGTGGCGGAAGTGATCAAGAAAGGGGGCGGTATGCCCGCCCTCTTCGGTGATGAAGGGATCAAGCCGGGATTGCTTTTGCAGGACGACAATGGCGCGGACGTCTGGGACTATTCGATCGTGGGCTGTGTCGAGCCGAACGTTCCCGGCAAAACAATGTCGGCGTGCGGCGCCGTTTTCGTCAACCTCGGCATGGCGCTCGAGATGGCGCTTACCAACGGCCTCAGCCGGTTCAACGACGCCCGGAACGGACCGCAAACCGGAGATGCGCGCGGCTTCACCTCCATTGACGACGTGCTCGCCGCCCTGCGCGAGCAGACGGGTTTCCTCGTTCGCAATGCCGTAGCAGGCAATAACGCAATCGAACTTGCGCATATCCATATGTATCCGACCCCCCTCTTATCGGCTCTCATCGACGGCTGCATGGAGAGCGGGCTCGACGTCACGCGCGGCGGCGCCTTGTACAATTGCACAGGCATCCAGGGCGTGGGACTTGCCGAAGTTGCTGATTCGCTTGCGGCCATCGACAGGCTCGTTTTCCGGGACAAGACGCTGACAATGGAACAGTTGCTCGGGTCGCTCGATGACGATTTCGACGGCAATGAGCGGTTGCGCCAGCAGATAAGGAACCAGGCGCCGAAGTTCGGAAATGGCAGTCCCGACGCCGATGTCCTCGCCGGAAAAGTCGTCCGCATGTACCACGACGAAGTCATCAGGTACCGCAATCCGCGCGGCGGCAGATATGTTCCCGGCTTCTGGACGATGACCACTCACAACGGATTCGGCTCGTATACGGGAGCGCTCCCGAACGGACGCAAAGCGGGGGCGACTTTTGCCGAAGGAATCACTCCGTCGGCGGGCGCGGATCGAAACGGACCAACGGCGGCAATGCGTTCGGTCGTTTCGCTCGGAATGAAGCACATCGGGAACGGTTGCGCCCTCAATCAGAAATTCCCGCCGTCGGCGCTTGCCGGCGAAAAAGGGAGCCGCGACCTCGCTTCGCTTATCCGCACTTACTTCGAGCTTGGTGGAATGCAGGTGCAGTTCAATGTGGTGGATCGCCAAACGCTGATCGAGGCGAAGAAACACCCGGAGGCCTATCCAGGCCTGCTCGTGAGAGTTTCCGGCTACTCGGCCTATTTCGCCGACCTGACGCCGGAAATGCAGGATGAGATCATCGCGCGCACCGAACAGAGCTTCCAAGGCTCATGCTGCGGCTGATCGGCAACGTATCGGCGTGACCGCCCTCACCCTTTTTTTCAAAGCGAGAAAATATACAATTCTCTCTTCGTCGCAGGGACACCGTGTGCCATGCCCTCGGCACGTTCCTTCATTCGGGTTAAGCTTGAAGTTTCTTCCGCGACCTCTTATAATTAGCGGCACCTGTTACGGACATCCGGAGAAAATCCAAAGGATACGCGGAGAATGGAACATACTTTTATCAAGGCATTCAGCCTGCCGGAAAGCTGGGTGGCGCTGGTGCGCGCGATACTCGCAAAGGGACGCGAATTCAGGATCGACTCCGGCAGTTATGCGGGTCAAACGCGAAGAGAGCTTGATTTTGTCACCATTCAGGTGGAGCGGCCTTCGCATCCGCCCATTGTCCCGACGAGCGGCATGTTTCCGCCTCAGTGCACGTTCCCGCCACCAACATCCTTGGATTATGTCGATAACGACTATGTTCCGAAATATCTTCTCTCGAGTGAAAGGCAGTCGAACGAAACATACACGTACGGCCAGCGGCTGATGCAGCAGTTTGCCGACGTGGTCGCAATGTACAAGCGCGGGCATCGGACCAATCAGGGAACAATCGAGATCGCGCAGCCGGCCGATATCAAGATTTCCGATCCGCCGTGCCTGCGGCTGATCGACACCCGCATTCAGGATAACAAGCTTCACTTCTTCTTGTATTTCAGGTCGTGGGATGCATGGGGCGGCTACCCCGCAAACATGGCAGGCCTTCAGCGGGTGAAAGAGCTGATGGCGTACGAGATCGGCGTCGACGACGGTGAATTGTGGGCGTGCAGCAAGGGTCTGCATCTGTACGACATTTACTTCAGCGTCGCCGAACAACTACGAATGCCCTGATCCGGGCTTATCAGGTCGCCTGTTTCACCGCCTTCCTCGGGCGCAGGTATCCCTCCGCAAGCTTCATGTTCATCTCGACGACGTCGTTCATGAAGTCCTGTTCTTTAGCGCCTGTCTTTGAAAGTCGCGAGACAGCCTCGGCGGAATTCACTACCGACCCGGCGGGAACCAGCGTATCCGGCAGCAGCTCGACGCCTTCCACAATCGCGCCGGTTCCGACATATGTGCCGGCGCCAACGCTGGATTTGAACACGATCGCTCGGAACCCGATGAAACAGCGATCGCCGATCGTGCACGGTCCGTGAACGATGCATCCGTGCGACAGCGAGACGCGCGTGCCTACACTTACCCGCTGGCCGGCGAGCGAGTGCACGATTACGCCGTCCTGCACGTTCGAATCGGATCCGATCACAATCGGCGCCACGTTTCCCGATGCGTCCATCTCATCGGCCCGAATGACGGCGTGCGGCCCAACAAGAACACGTGAACCGATCTCGACTTTTCCGATAACGCGAGCGGAAGGATCGACATACGCGGAAGAAGCTACAACAGGCTGATCATCGGCGGGGTTGGCTGCGACGGCGGCATTAATTCTCTTCATCATCGTCTCTCCTCGTTTGGCGGTGATGGGTGTGAATCAGTGCTACGACTGAAAGCACCTCCGTTACTGAAAGGAATGGTACTGCAAGCTGCATCACGGATGACAGAAACCTGGGGTGGTCACCCGGAGCGCAAGGCCTCAAATCTGATTTTCACCTCAGAGCTTTCTGGCAAGCTGATTGCCTTCACGAACGGCTTTCTTGTTCAACTCGAGCAGTGATTCGCGCCGGGTGCCTGCGAACCGTTTCGTAAGCGCGCGCTCGATCATTCCAATGGGGACCGACTCCACTTTGCCGGCATAGGCCCCAAGCAGCACCATATTCGCCACCTGCAGATCGCCAAGCTCGATTGCCTTCTCGGACGCAGGAACGTGGAAAACCTCGATATCGTTGCGCTCGCCCTTGGCAGAGATAACGCTATCGTCGCACACAAGAATTCCCCCCGTTTTCAGCCGCATCTCGAAATTCGTGAAAGACGCCGGGTCCATCACGATCGCGTGCAGCGGATTGAAAATGAGCGGGCTCGGAATGACATTGTCCGAGAAAACAACGGTTGACTCACTTTCCCCACCGCGCATCGCCGGCGAATAGTTCGGGAAATAGGCCACGTGCTTGTATATCTGCATTCCGGCCTCGGCCAATATCTGTCCCAGTGTCAAAACGCCTTTTCCACCGATCCCGGAAAACGTAACTTCGTAGTACCGGTTGCTCATGATCCGCTTCTCCTTCAACTCTTCGGTTCGCCGTTGTAGATGGAATCGATGTTCTTGAATTCGCCGAGCGGGAACTCCTTGATCATGTATTCCTGAATGTAAGCAACCGCTTCAACCGGAGACTTCCCCCAGACCGACGGGCAGGCGGAAAGGAACTCGACGAAACTGTAGCCGGCGCCATCCACCTGTTTTTGAAACGCGGTTTTCAGAACGCGCTTTGCCTTCCGGAAATTGGCGGGAGTATGCACGCTGACGCGAGCGGAATAGGATATCCCCTTCATATATGCCGCCAGTTCCGCCCCGTGGAACGGGAATCCTTCCGTGCTCTTGCGGCCGTCCTGCGTCGTCGTGGTCTTCATTCCGAGAAGCGTGGTGGGCGCAAGCTGTCCGCCGGTTTGTCCGTAGCCGGCGTTGTTGAGGAAGATGGTTGTCAGGTTCTCATTCCTGAGAACGGCGCTCATGAAGCATCCCAGCCCGATTGCGCCAAGATCGCCGTCGCCCTGCAGGGTGAACACGAGTGCATCGGGGTGAATCCGCTTTGCCGCTGTCGCCATGGCCGGCGCGCGTCCGTGCGGGCATGAGGCCCAATCAATATTGATGGAAAGCGGCGCGCCGCCAAAGCTGCAGCCGACGCCCGCGAAACCAATGGCCTTGCCCGCCAGCGTCATCTCCTCGAGCACCTCGCAGATGACGCGGGTGATGATGCCATAGTGGCAGCCGGGACAGTACATGCTGGGGAAGCCGGTCCTCAGATCGGGCCTTCCGCAAACCAGAACTTTGTTTTCGCTTGTCGTGCTCATGATGGAATTTCCGTCTCCGTTTCTCTTTATTCGCTGAGAATCTTTTTGATCTCCTGGAATACGCGCTCGGGGAAAATGAGTCCCTGCGGCTGATCACTGTTGCGCGCCCACAGGCCCAAATAGTCAACCGGGACCTGCGCGCGCACGGCGAAATCGACGTCTTCCTTCATCTGGCCGTTGCTATCCTCCACGCATAAGACTCGTTTGGCCTTCAGCGCCGCTTCACGCAACGCTTCCTCGGGATACGGCCACAGAGTGATCGGTCTGAACAGGCCCACCTTCATCCCCTCGGCCCGAGCCATCTCAATCGCCTTTAGGCACGTGCCCGCGGTGGAACCATATGAAACGAGCAGCAGATCGGCGTCATCCGCGTATTTCTTCTCGTAGCGAATCTCACTTTCCTCGATCTTCTTATATTTCGTCATCAGCGCTTCATGCCAGGAAACGACGCCGCCGTATGAAAAGAAGCCGACAACGTGCATGTAGCGCAGTCCGTTCTTATTATCCGTTCCCTTGAGCGCCCAGAATTTATCAGGCAGTTCCTCGTCGAATTTTATCTCCTTCAGCTCAACGGTGGCCGCCATTTGCCCGAGGACGTAATCGGAGAGCACGATGCACAGGATGCGGTATTTGTCGGCCAGGTGGAACGCCAACTGCATCAACTCGTAAATCTCCTGAACCGAAGCCGGCGCAAGAACGATTGCGCGATAGCCGCCGTGCCCGCCGCCCTTCACGATGCACCGGTAGTCGGTCTGGCCGGCCTGGCCGCCAGTCCCGATGCCCGGCCCCATCCGGGAAACGTTTACCACGACGCACGGCGCCTCGATTTCTCCGATGTACGAGATGCCCTCCTGCATCAGCGCGTAGCCGGGACTCGAAGTCGATGTCATCACGCGAGCGCCCGAAAGAGCGCCGCCATATACCATGTAGATCGAGGAAACCTCGCTCTCCGACTGCACGAAAACGCCGCCGACCTTCGGCATCTCGCGCGACATGAATTCCGGAATGTCGTTTTGCGGGGTGATCGGATACCCGAAAAAGTATCTGCAATTTGCCGCGATCGCGCCCCGGGCAACGGCCTCATTTCCGGTTATAAACATTCTCTCAGTCATCTCGCTCGCATCTCCCCCTCATTTGGTCTCATCGACGAACTTGTACACTTCAATGGCAAAATCAGGGCACATGTTGCCGCACGTGCCGCACGCAGAACATTCCTCCTCGTTTACGAATTCCGGAAGAAGCGCTCCCGACTGCGTAAATTTTTCCCTCGAGATCTGAATGCAGGCCTTCGGACAATATTCGACGCACAGCCCGCACCCTTTGCAGATGTCGCTGAAAATTACTATCTCACCTTTCGCCATTTCGCTCTCCATTGCTTTTGAGAAACAGGATTTTTCCCCTTTGCAGAACGTGTGACCGATCACGACTGGGTCACAGTTTATCGCGCCGGCGGGCGTTATCAATCGCCCCCCGTTACCCTAGAAATTTACACAGAACTCCGGCTTCTCGCCGCGGGCAACAAGCTTCATGTTTCTCGCCACCTGCGCGAAATTATTCGCACGTGACTCGGCGGTGGAGGTGGCGATATGAGGAGTGAGCACCACATTGTCAAGCTGGAGCAATTCATCATCGAACGGGACCGGCTCCTCCCAAAAAACGTCAAATCCCGCGCCCGCTATTTTCCGCTGTTTCAGCGCACGGATGCAACCTTCCTTTTGTACAAGACCCGCCCGCGCGATATTGATGAGGTAAGCGCTCGGCTTCATCTTGCATAACTCGCCGTAACCGATGATCCCGCGCGTCTCCTCCGTAAGCGGGCAATGCAGCGAAACAAAATCGCTCTCGGTCAAGACCCTGTCGAGCTGCTCGGTCCCTCCCAAAAAATCCACGTCGGGAGTATGTATGTGATCGTGATATTTATCAACGGCAAGGACGGTCATGTCGAAGCTTTTCGCCCGTTTCGCCGCCTCTTTCCCGCTGTGCCCGAGTCCGATCAGACCAAGGACTTTTCCGCCGAGTTCGGAACCGAGCGGAAGAAAGAAAACCCCCTTGCGCAGGTTCGCCTGCGCCTCGTTCAGTTTCCGCGAGAGCAGCATCATGAGAGCAATCGTGAGTTCGCCCATGGAAACGGCACTGCCATAAGGCACATTGGTGACATATACGTTTTTCCTGGTTGCCGCCTCTATATCGACGCCATCGAGACCGACTCCGGCTTGGGCGATAAGCTTGAGATTTGGGGCTGAATTTATGTCATCGGCGCCTACTTGCGAGAGAGCGGGAATAATGACATCAACGTCGCCCACCTGCTGCGACAGAGGAACAGAATCCTGGAGAAAGGCAAGCTCGACAGCAAGATCGCCAAGCTCTTCGTAGAAAGCCATGAGTGGACTTCCACCCGATGCTGCACTGGTGGTGGTCGCGCTGGGAGAAACGGCGATAAGGACCTTCATCTTGAGACAGCCTCCGACTAAACACATTTCTTCGAAGAGGAACGATCGTCACAACGGTCAAACCGCTGCGCCGCTGCAAGGTTGCCCCATTATAACAGTGGCAATCCTGTTTTTCAACAATTATTGAGAGTTGTTCAGAATAGTGGCGGTCGGAGGCGAAAAAACCCTATTCCGGCGAGGCGGACACCCCATCCTTCGCCTTTTCAAATTTCTCCAATTGTTCGCGATAATACGCCAGATCCTCGGAATCGGCGGCGATCGCTTCCTTTATGACGCCAATGGCAAGCTTATACTCGCCTTGGGCATAATAAGCCTCGGCAAGCGTGTCGATGTACATCGGATCGGGCTCAAGCTCGACCGCTGCCTGCGCATGCTTTTCAGCGGCAATCGGGTCGAATATCTCGGGGCATTTTGACGTCGCAAACAGCCAGGCGATCTCATTGTGTGCACCGGCCGGCTCGACAGGATATGCCTTGGCAAAAATATCCATTAGCTCGTCGCGCTGTCCGTTTCTCTCATAAAGTTCCATAAGGCGAAAATACGGCGGCTCGTAACGAGGCTCCATCACGATAGCCGTAAGGTATTCCTGCTCGGCTGTTTGATCATCCTTCTGTTCTTGATACAGGTCGCCGAGCGCGACGTGGGGAACAGCGGAATCAGGTCGGATAACCGCCGCCTTGCGAAACTCTTCAAGCGCTTTCTCTCCCTCGCCCGACTTGCGATAGGCCTGTCCCAGCCCCATATGAGCGGCGAAATTGCTGCCATCGAGCTCAAGAATTTGCAAATACTGCTGCTTGGCGACGGCATATTCCTGCTGTTCGAGCAGCGTTTCCGTTTTTCCCAACAAGATCATGATGTGAAGGCGCCGCGCCTCTTCATTCTGCTCATCGAGCTCAAGGGCAGCGGCAATGACCTTTTCGGCCTCATCCAGCTTGCCAACCCTCAGATGATACAGCCCGCGCACCACCAGCACGGCCGCATTCTCGGCATCGAGGGCGGAGGCCTTTTCAATAAGCTGTAACGAAGCCGGAGGGTCATCCGCATCCAGATAATTCCGAGCCTGCCGGAGCAGTAATTCGGGGTCGTCGGGATTCGACTCCAATTCTTTCCGCAGTTTTGCTATGGTGCCGCGCCCGGCAAGCACATTCTCAATCCACTCTGCAAGCGAACCGGCGTCCCGATAGCCGGCTTTCCTGTCGATCTCACCGTTGTCCAGTCGCGCGAAAACGATCATCGGATACGTATTGATATTAAGTCGCTGGGCTATCTGGGTTTCAACGTCGCCCTGGATTTTGACCGCGACCATGTCTTTGGCCGCCCTCACCACACGAGGGTCGGTAAACGACCATTTCTCCAGCAAATCGCAGGGCTTGCAGTCCCGGTGAGAGAAGTAGATCATGGCAAGGGGCGGGTTTGCTTGCTCGAGGATCTCGAGGGCCTCGCGATAAGTGAGCCATTCTATTTCCTTAGCGTCTGCACGGGATGAAACGGCGGCTTCGCCACCTGCCCGAAGCGAGCGAGAGACGGATCCATCTCGAGCACAATTCAGGCAGAGCGCGCACGCCATGATAGTGGACAACAGTTTCAGGCTAAACCTGTACTTCCAGCACCTCATTTTTTTCGTTCTCCGATTTATCCGCTTTCTTTGTCGAGAATATCGACTGCTGCAGAAGACGTCCTCCGACTGTACCGGCCGCAACAGCAATAAGGACAGCTGCCGGAGAAAAAAACCTGTAGGCGACGCCAAGCAACAGGTACCATAGGACGTACCAGCCGAGCCGCAAATTTCCTGAAACGGAAATCACGAGAAGGATAAGGGGAATGGCCGCCCCAAGAAACAACATCAGGTTCAAGGATAGGCGCAGCGGATCGCGACCCTGCACCATCCATATCCATAGCAGAGCGGCAGGCGCAAGAAACAGCGTGGCGGCAAATCCGTTCAATAAAAGAGCGATAATCGAACACGTCAACAATACGTCCAAATCCACCGCTTTTGAAACGGCAAAATCCGGCTCCCTCAGAGGAGGCAGCGCATGCCGTACGAAAACAACAAGCACCCAACAGCATACAAATACCGATGCTGCTATGGCGATGGCTTTCCAGTGAGGGCTGTAGAGGAATGGGTCCAGCGGAGTAGCCGGATACAACTCATATCTCGGGATATAGTTCAGCCGCACAAGCAGATAAAGCAGTGCGCTCGCGAGCATCCACGGCATCAAAAAGAGCACGAAGTTACACGCTTCGGCCATTACCCTTGGAAGGAATCTCTCATCCTTGCCGATGTTGATATAGTGGAAGCAGGTCGTAATCAGCAAAGGGAGAAATAACAGGAGCTGTATGCTCATCAGGGCGGGCCGGCCGATATAGCTTTCGCGCCGCAGCGGCAGAAAATAACCTTCGTCTCCCGGAGTGTCGGCAAGTGCATCGAGCGAACGGATCAAAAGTTCGGCGGCTTGTCCGAAAACCGTAAAGATCTCCGGTTTCAGATTTTCATGAGTGTCCAACTGGGTATGATAAATCGACCGCGCCAGAGGGCTATCAGTTTTGTTTCCGCCAAGATTGATTGCCGGGATTCCGGCGCGCACAAACGGCCCCTGATCAGTGCTGGATATGTTGGTGGCTCGAATCAGGTAGTGATTCAGGGATGACGGCGCCTTCGCTTGCCCATTGACTTTCGTCACGCAGTCCTCCGCCAGACTCCACAACCACAGCGGAGCATAGCCTTTGAACTGCCCTTCCCCCCTCAGGTAGATCCGTTCGGGTAGCTCAACCCTCACATAATCAAGCGAAACCGCAGCGAATATGTTCTCAAGCTCCGGATAGCTTTGAACAAAGTGTCGAGCCCCCAGCATCCCCCATTCTTCCCCGTCTGACGCGACAAAAATAAGTGTCTTCTCCTGTTCCTCGATCGAGAAAACCCGAGCCAACTCCAGCAGCACGCCCACTCCACTGGCATCATCCATCGCACCCTCTCGCACGTGAAAAGGGATATCATAATGAGCAAGAACAACAAGCGCGGTCTTGCGCACGCCGAAATCGATCCCAATGACATTTCGCCCCGAAACCCGGGACCCCTCGATCCATCCCGTAAATTCCTGAATCTCCGTCCGAAGTTCGAGGCGCTCCATCTCGCCTGCAATCCAATCCGCAGCGGCTTTGCTCCCCCCGGTCCCCATCGCCCGATGGGGATGCCCCGTTGCCAATCTGGTCGCCAAGTCATGCGCAGAAACAGGATCGAAAAGAGGGGTCGCATCGACCGGAGCTACTTCTTTGGCCTGTTTCGGGACCGACCGCAGAATCAAAACGATCAGCAGGCTGACAAGAGCAATACTTATTGCAAGAATTGCGCGCTGAAGATAAGTCATCTCAAGGGCTTCCGTGAATGTTTCTTTGTACCATTGCGCCTTCATCAAACTGAGTCGCCAGCAAATGCCAGTCGACCAGAATTCCGGACGCGACCCGGGGAGGGGGCGGCTGCCACCTTGCCAGTCGCTGTTTCATCTCGCCATCGCTCACTTCCAGATTGATTTCCCGATCAGGAATACTAATGGAAATGAAGTCGCCTTCCTCGACCGCCGCCAGCGGTCCGCCGATCTGGGCCTCCGGAGTTATATACCCCACATAGAGCGCACCGACCGTCGCTCCCGAAAAGCGGCTGTCGGTGACCACCGCAACGTTGCGCAGCCCGAGCATCTCCAAAAGCAGGACGACCTGGAAGTTTTCAGAAAATCCCGGGCCTCCTCGTGGTCCCTCGTATCGGACAACCAGGACATCGCCTTCGCTCACCCCGTCCGAGAGGATGCCCATGATAGCCGCCTGCTGAGTATCATAGCACTTGCACGGGCCCCTGAACCTCTGTTTCTCGTTGCCGGCAATGGTAAATCGGGAAAGCGAGCCTCGTGGGGCAAGATTACCCCTCAGTACGACAATGCCGCCGTGCGGGGCCAGGCTTTTTGGGAGCGGCCGGATGACGTTGTCATCTGCGATAACTGTTTCAGAGAGAACCTCGCCCACCGTCTTGCCACCTGCGGTCGGGCGCTTGACGGCTATCTCTGTCTCTATTCTTTTCAATACGGCGAACGGCCCGCCTGCACGGTTGAGATCGACCATTGTATAGGGACCGCTCGGCCGGATGGGACAGAAGTACGGAGTTTGATCGCTGATTCTCGCGAAAGTGTTTATGTCGACATTGAGGCCCATCGCCTTCGACAGACTCAGCAGGTGGAGAATCCCGTTGGTTCCCGCCGAAGTGGCCATGATCAGCCGGGCGGCATCCTGGATAGCTTCCTCCGTCACAAAATCAGAAAACCTGGCGCCTTCCCGGATCAACTTGACAATGGCGACGCCGGCCTCTTTTGCCTTCCGCAGGCGCTCGATGTCAGGACCCGGGATGGTCGATGTGCCGGGCAGGCACAATCCCATAACCTCTGTCGCCATCTGAACTGTATTGGCTGTGGTTAGCTCCGGGCAGGCCCCGCAGGAAGTAATCCATTTCCCCTCCATCTCGGCCATCGTATTATGAAACTCATCATCGGTTATCGCGCCGGAAAGTACGTCGTTCAGGCATCGCAGAATTACATCCGTGGGAAAGACAGTCGGTTCTCCATCGAAGGTCCCGGGATAGGCGGGGCCGCCGGTCACGAAAATGGTGGGCAAGTCCATTCTCGCAGCTCCAAGCCAGAGTCCGGGAATGCTCTTGTCGCATGTTCCAATGCAGACGAGGCCGTCCGCCCCGTAATTGCGCATCTGCACCTCGACCGAATCCGCAATCACATCGCGCTGGGGAAGGTCGTAAAGCATGGTCAGATCATCGATTCCGCGTTTCTGACAGTAGCCGCCGCAGGGGCCGATGGTGTTGAACTCTATCGGGGTTCCGCCGCCAAGATAAATACCGGCTTTTACAGCCTCCGCTACCTGACCCAGATGCATATGTCCCACGCCGGCATCCTGCATCGTATTGGCAATGGCAACCAGCGGGCGCCCGAGTTCGGCATCGATAAATCCACTTGCCTTGTAAAAGAACCGGTGCGTGCGCAGACCCATCAGAAGAGAGAGGGCCCGCGAGGCCTGTTCAGGCTCCAGTTTCTTCATCAATCGTTCATTGTCCACAAGTATTCGTTTACTGATATGGAGAAACTAACTATACCACAGTAAAATTGACTAAATCAAGCAACAGCGAGGGTTCTTGGCAGGCGCCGGGGAAAGGTCCGTTCGCGGATTTCCTTAAACCATGGCAGAGCCCGACACCTCGAAGATGAATGGTCTCCGTCGTATGACGAAGCATTTCGAATCGATTTCCAATCAACGTTGGAAACAAGTCGGGGAACTAAGATTGGAGGTGCTGAAGTTTCTCGAGGCGGGCCACAAGCTGTTCGACCTGCTTGTCGCGCTTCTGCAAACGATCATTTGCGTCGCGCAGTCGCTCCATCATCAGGTCTATTTTTCGCTCCAGGCGAACATGGTCCATGTTCATCCTTACCAGCCGTTCCGCCAGCATTCGCGCCAGTTTGAGACCAAGAGCGGGAGACGAGGCCAAAAAATCCGTCACTTTTTCGGATCCAACAACAAGAAACTGGCAAGAGGACATGGTCTTCACGGTCGCACTGCGGGGGATCCCGAGCAACGTGGATAATTCTCCCAGATAACTTCCCTCTTCCTCGACAACGGCTATTCGCTTGTCGTCTTTAAGAATTTCCACTTTCCCCGATAACAGGATGTACATCTCCGATGTATTCTCGCCTTCGGAAAACACGATTTCCTGCGGCAAGTAATTAACCTGCAGGGCTCTCAGTTTTTCCGATTCCTGGTATATTTTTACTAACTGATCCAAAGCTTCCCTTCCACAAGCACAACCCTACTATATATTGTGCAAAACCTGTTGGCAGTGTTGATAAGTTGTATCATCGGACCCGCTGCCTCAAAAAATCGGCAGAGGCGCCGTTTCCCAGCACAAAAAAGGTAGCAAAAATCGAACCAGTTATCATTTTTTTAAAGTCGCGACCGGCCCAAGCGGGTCCAAGCGGGCAAAAACGCTTGAACCAAAAAAAATGTTCTGATATAATCAGTTGCAACTCCAAGAGAAAAAGCAGGTTTGGCTTTTCCAGCCGGCGCGTGAATCGGAGAGATTCAGGAGAACCTATGAAAATGGATTTTGGGGCTTATGCCTTTTTTGAGGGCAATTTTGTACCAATCGAGGACGCGAAAGTCAGTATCATGACCCATACGTTCAATTACGGAACCGGAGTGTTCGAAGGGATACGCGGCTACTGGAACGGAAATGAGAGCCAGTTGTACATATTCAAACTGCAGAAACATTATCAGCGAATGTTCAAGAATTTCAACTTGTTCAGAATCAGGCTTCCCCTTTCGATCGAGGAGACCTGCCGAATCACCGTCGAACTGGCTCGTATGAACGAGTTTCGCCAGGATATGTACATTCGACCGATAGCCTACAAGAGTTCCTACGAACTCGGGCCGCGCATCGACGATCTGAAGGACGAGTTCACCGTTTTCAACATAAAGCTGGGCGATTACTTGGACACCGCCAGAGGCCTGAGTGTAATGGTATCGAGTTGGCGCAGGGTACCGGATAATTGCATTCCCGCGCGCAGCAAGGCAACGGGTATCTATATCAATTCGGCATTGGCATCGACGGAAGCCAAGGAAAACGGATTCGATGAAGCGATCATGCTCGCGCAAGACGGCTTTGTCTCCGAAGGAAGCGCAATGAATTTGTTCATGGTGCGCGATGGCGAGTTAATTACAACTCCGGTAACGTCGGATATTCTGGAAGGAGTTACCAGGGATACGATCATTCAGCTCGCGCGCGAGCAAATGGGCATAGAAACCGTCATTCGCCCAATCGGCCGAACGGAGCTGTATCTTGCCGATGAGCTTTTCTTCTGCGGCACGGGCGCACAGGTGGCGCCGGTAACCGCGGTGGATCGACGCGCTATCGGGAATGGCAACCCGGGCGAACTCACGCTGAAGTTGCAGGCTCTTTATTTCGACATGGTTCAAAACAGACTGCCGGAATACTCGCACTGGCTGACTCCCGTTTACTGATGTCCGGAAGGTGAAATATAATAGGGCGTCTTAATGATCGTCCAATGTATCCGGTGCAGCACCGAGTTCAGTTCAGATCATACGAGCAGCCATATCTGCCCCAACTGTCACTTCGTGTTCAGCGAAGGCGATTCCCCGCCAAAGCCCTCCAAAGAAGAACCTTCAGATGAGCCGGAATTGGATATTTTTCATTCGCCGTCTCCGCCGCGACGGCCCAGCTCGCACCGGCTCCTCGAGGAAAGCCGCTCCAAATGCGCTTTCCATCCCGACATTGACGCGATGGCCCATTGCAAGAATTGTGGAAGGCTGCTGTGCTATGCCTGCGCCAATGAAGACGCGGATGGGTTCATCTGCGAGCCGTGCGAACAAGGCGCAGAACCAGTCAAACCGCCCGCTCCCGAGCCCGAGCCGGTCCGGCAGAACGAACCGACGCGGCGGGAAGAGACAGGGACAGTTTCGAAGGCGATGGCGCGCGGGCCGTACGTTCCCTGGGAGTGTCGCCAACAGCTCGGCGGCTGGCACGCCTTCACAAAAACTTGGGCGCAATCACTTTTTACGCCTTTCCATTTTTTCTCGCGCGTCCCTATTATCCGAGAATATCAAAGTCCTCTTTTGTACGGATTCTATTGGACACTGATCGGGTTGGGGGGTGGCTTGTCCTGGCGCCTTATAAGAGGAGGATACCCGGGCAGGGCAGTTGCTTTCCTTCGCGGCGACGCGCCGGATTATTCCCTGCTCTTCACCCGGCGCACTTTGATCGGGATCGGCAGCATTGTTGCTTCACCCCTTCTCGGACTGCTCGTTCTTGTGGGGGCGTGCCTTCTGTATCACGTCTTTGTGGTGCTGATGACCAGTCGGCATGCAAGGTTTGAGTCGACGTTGAGGGTGGTATGCTACAGCGCCGGAACAAACATTTTTTTCTTCATTCCCCTCGTGGGAGCGCTGGTAGGCGGAGTCTGGCAATTCGTACTGGTGACAGTGGGACTACGACAAATGCATAGAATCGCCTATCCGACGGCCGTGACCATTGCATTAATCCCCTACACAATGCTGCTCGTCTTGTCTCTGGCTTTCCTCTACTGGGCGCTTTCCGGATACGATTTCGGATTGCTTGACTTCCTCGTCCGGCTGTCGGCCGATTTCTAATGAAAGCTGCCCGAAAGAATTACCTCAACGTTTCAATCCCCTTATCGAAGATTTTTGCGACGCCATGCCTTCTCTACTTGTGGATCTGGACGAACCGGCGGAACGAGCGGTCATACGTCTTCTCGACGCTGTCCGGGAAAAAACACGCCGGCAATTCATTCGAGGCACGGTGATAGGCGACGCATTCGCAGCAGATACCTTTTCTGCTGCACGGCTCATAGCTGCAATTGCACTTGCGCAGATTCCTCTCTTTGTTACACTCCAAAGCGCACGCTCCTTTCTCCCAACAATTCTTGTGTTGTTCACTCCGCCCGAAAGCTACTCACCTTGCATGTCGACGTCGCCAACCCGGACCATGACGTAGCGATCGAAATCGATGACTAGCGACAGCACCCGCTGAATGTCTTCGGCGGTTACCGCTCTGATTTTCTCATCATACGTTTTGTAATTGTCGTAGCCAAGTCCGTAAAGCTCGTCAAACGAAGCTTCCGTGGCAATCTGGCTGTTGGTTTGCAGCCCGATTGCGTGCTTCCCGATGAGTTCGATCTTCGCCCGTTCAAGCTCCTGGGGCTGGACGCCGCTCTCTTTGATATCACGAATCACGTCGAGCATTCCGGCGGCTGCGTCATCCTGCTTTTGAGGAATCGTGAGGATGTACATGACAAATGCGCCCGGCTCGACGCCCACGAGATTGAATGCGCCGACAGAATAAGCCAGACCCTGCTCGTCGCGCAGAACCTGGAACAGTTTCCCGCCCTGACTGTTGAGCAGGGCGGTCAGCACATCGAGCGGGTACCTGTCGGGATTGGCGACGGTGACGCCGGGGAACCCAATAACTATGGAGAGTTGCTCCTTGTTCAACTCCCGCTGCGCCCGGGTGATAACGTCCGGGAAATCGGGAGGAAACGCTGAAGGGGCGGGAGATTCCACTGGTCCGAGCGAGCCGAAATACTCCTGGACGAGATCAATAACCCGCTCCTCATCAATCTTGCCGAATATGCTGAGAACCATTCGCGACGGATTGACCGCCTTCGTGTGGAACGCCCGCAGATCGTCCGGAGTAAGCGAGGCAATTACCTCAGGATCTCCTTGCAGCAGGAAACTGTAGGGATGTCCATTGAACATGGTTTCGCGGAACAACTTCATCGAAGACGAGAAGATCTCGTCGTTGACGCTCTTGATATTGGCAAGCGCCGCCATTTTCTCTCGCTGCATTTCCTGCTCGGGGAAAACAGGATTAGCGACAACATCGCCCAGCACGGCAAGCCCTGTTTCAACATCGCTGCTGAGCATGCTCACGTCAAATCCGAAGCTGTTATGGCCGGAGAACGAGCTCATGGTGCCGCCGCGCGACTCGATTGCCGCCGCAATCTCCTCAGCCGAGCGCGTCTTGGTGCCCTTCAGCATCGTCTTGCTCATGAGATTGGTGATTCCATTGGTTTCCGGAGTCTCCGCCAGCGCGCCGCCAAGAAAAATCGATTTTATCGAAACGGTTTCCGTACTGGGGCCGTCGCGAAGCAGCAACGTAATCCCATTTGAGAGAACGGTTTTCTCTATCTGCGGAACATGCCGCTCTTCCCGCTGAACGACCTCCGCCGCCGGACCTTTTCCTCTCGGAAACAGGGCCGTCACGACCATGTTTTCCTCGAAGAAATACTTCCTGGCGACGCCTTGGATCTCCGCGGCAGTCACGCGCGCGACCGAATCGACATACCGCTTATCATAATTGAGGTCATGGGCCTCTACTTCGCCCGTTCCAAGGCTTCTGGCCTGGCCCTCTACGGATTCTCTGGAAAACAGATACGAGCTCAGCACTTTCGCCCTCGCCGTTTCCAGTTCCTCTTCGGTTACCTGCTCCGCCTTTACTTTTTCGATTTGCTGCCAAATAGCCTGCCTTACCTTTTCCGCGTTTTCCGGCTCAAATGAGCTGCTGACCCAGAACATGCCGGGATCCCTCGGTGTAGCCGACCATGCATCTATGTGATAGACAATGCCTTGCTTTTCCCGCAGCTCCCGGTACAGGCGCGAGGTATCGCCGCCGCCCAGGATGATCGCCAGCACGTCCATCGGATACACGTCGTCTGAAAAAAGGCTCGGCCCGTGAAACCCCATCATGCTCTGGGCCACGGTGACATCAAACTCCTCGCTGTACTCGCGCCCCCCTTCCTGGGGCGGCTCTGAAGGAACAGTGATGGGAGAGATCGATTTTCGCTGAAAATCGGCGAAGGCGGCTTCTATCTTCGGGAATGCATCATCCGCATCAAGATCGCCGACCGCTATAAACGTGATATTGTTGGGAATATACAGCCTTTTATAGTAAGTGACCAGGTCGTCGCGCGTCAGATTCCTCAGCAGATTCTCATACCCAATGACCGGATTGCCATACGGATGAACCGCGTATGCCGTCAACTGCGCCCTCATGTACAGGCGGCGGAATGCGTCATCGCGATTCATCTTTATCTCTTTGAGAATTACTTCACGCTCTTTCTCGACTTCAGCGGGATCGAAAGTCGAATTCATCAAGGCATCGCTTAAAATATCGAGGCACTTATCGAATGAGTCCCTGTGGAAGGTTATATAGTAGACCGTCCTGTCATAGCCGGTATAGGCGTTGGTCTGGCCGCCCGCCGCCTTCACTTCTTCCCCCAGTTGGCCGACGCTTCGCCGGTCCGTCCCTTTGAACAGCATGTGCTCGACGAAATGTGAGACCCCGCTGCCGATAAATTCCTGCTCGGTAACCGTCCCCGCTCTCACCCATGCCTGAATGGTTACCACCGGGGAATTATGGTTCTCGAGCAGGATAACGGTCATCCCGTTGTCGAGCACGACCCTGCGCGGCTCCTGGTCTTCTGCCACCGCGGAGGAAATCCATAACACCTGAAGCAGTAACAATAAAGCTATCCCAAAAGCATCTTTCCGCATTTTTCGGTCCCTTTTCTCAAAAATGAATCGGATTTTTCACTTATTTCAACGATGGAAGCCGGCTCGCGATTTTCATCGAGGCTCCTCATTGTTGCATGCCTCGAATGCAGCCGCGGCGGGCAACGTCAAATTATGACATGAAAAAGTATCTTTTTAATTAGGGTCCTCGCGAGAATTTGTGGGTAAGAGAAAGTCATAAATAATTGAAAAGCATGAACTAAATCCTGTATATCGAGTGTCTGATCAGGATGCTCGAAAG
>QZKU01000050.1 GCA_003598085.1 Candidatus Abyssobacteria bacterium SURF_5 | reverse complement strand
GCACTACATTTCGACTTCCGGAAAATCGAACCCCCAAAAAATAAGGGGTTTTTGCAGATTTTTGACCAAACCCAAGCCCAAAGTGTCCAAAATGAGTCAGAACCATCGGCGATGTACGCATATGAACCCGAGACCGCAACGCTTTGTGCGTAACCGGGGGTATCGATCGAACCGGCAACAAAAGGCGAAGTGGGGTCAGTGACATCGACTATTCGCAATCCGACTGCCCCATCCGCAATATAGGCATACGAGCCGGAGACAGCAACGTCTGAAGCATAAGATACATCGACAGAACCGACGATAGGAGGAAATCTGATATCGCATGGATCGTGTGCAAAAGCTTCATGTGAATAAACTATAACCGTTACTACCGATAGAAAAGTTAGCACTAACAGCTTTCTCGATGTCATTGTTTTTTTCCTCCCACCTTTTTGAACGATTCAGTTATGCCGCCGTCTGTGAAGCAAAATTCTCCCGTCTCTGAGTTATGGTATGCTCTGGTCCTTCACCTGCTAATCCATGTATGGGGTTCGGCTCTTGCTCGTGGCCAGTATATACATGGAGAAAGCCTTCAGAACACGAGTTGCTTGCGCAGCTGCCGGCGCCGAAGCTGAGCAGTCTTCTTCGCCGATTTCGGTTTTCTGGACTCCTCCCTTCGCAGGAATGATCGACAATGAAGATACATGTGCTATCTTCAACAATGTTCGACATTACCATATCTATTTGCAGCTATGAGCCGGGTCACTAAGCTTGTTACTCATTCTTTTGTGAACGACCAGACCTCGTCGCTGGTGATGATATCGAGCGGCGCAACGTCCAGGTCCGCCCCGCGCACGCGCCAATATAGTCTTGCGCCGGCGGGAATCATGTCCCAGACGGCGGGCGACATGGCCCAACTTGTTTCGGTGATGATCTGGTGCAGGTTCTCGTATGTGGACCAATATTTTGTGAATCCGGCTGAAGCGCTGACATCAACCGCGAATGCATTATTTGTTCCGCCGCTGGCGGTCCAGGAGAAAGTGGGCGGTTGCGATAACACTGCCAGGTCTGCGGGCGCCTCGAGGTTTATCCTGAAGAGCTCGGGGCACAATTGAACCACGCTGATGCCGAATGCATAATGCGCGAGATAGGCGTGAGATGCGGAGACTGCGACATCGTAGGAAGTAATTCCGTTACTGAAAGAACCGAGTGAAATGGGAAAGGCGGGATCGGATATCTCTATGACCTGGAGGAACGGAGAATAAGTATAACTATTTCCCGCGATATAGGCGCAGGAATCCGCCAGTTCGATTTTGTGGATTTCACCCTGTGCACCAACCCATCCAACGATATAAGGCGCCGACGGATTGGATACATCTACAACGTGCACGCCGAAATTTCCTGTTTCCTCGGCGGCGACATAGACATACGAACCCTGCACCTCCACGTCGCGCGGACCGCTTAACTCTACCATTCCTGCGACAACGGGCGCGGCAGGATTGCTGCAATCCACTACTCTCAATCCCGTGGGGCTGCCAACAACATAGACATACGAACCCGATGCCGCGACCCGCAGCGCGGAAATATCGAGTGAACCGGCAATGAACGGCGACTGCGGGCTCGAAACATCGACAACCAGGAGACTCGTGGAATCGGCCACATATGCATAGTTCCCTGAAAGGGCGATATCCACCGCCAAACCGGGGGTCGCAACCGAACCCTCTATGTGGGGCGTGGATGGATTCGTAACATCCAAAACCTGCAGACCGCCTCCCCATCCGTCGGCAACGTAAGCAAAATTGCCGGATACTATCAGCTCTGTCGCGCGGCCCGGAGTATCCACGCCCCCAACTATTTCAGGCGCGGCGGGGTCGCTGATGTCGAGTATCTCAACCCCTTCCCATTCCTCCGCAACATACGCGTAGTTTCCGGACACATCGATCCCATAGGCCGGTCCCAAAGTGGAATGGTAGCTGATCATATGAGGAGAAAGGGGGTCCGAGACATCGACGACCAGGAAATTTTCTTCGTATCCGTAAGCGACTACGTACGCGTAATCGCCGTCCCAGGCGACATAGGAGGCGGGAAAGCTGCTTTGTACGGGTGCGGATCCGATAACAAATGATTCGACAGGTGAGGTAATGTCCACAATCTGAAGACCTGCGTAATATGACGTGACGAAGGCAATGTCTCCATTAACAGCCACATCCGTCGCCGTGTCGAACGGCAGCCCTGCGGCTACCGTCCCGGCTATGAAAGGAACCGCAGGAAGAGAAACATCGATGATCACGAGGCCGGCATATCCATCGGCAACGTAAACATAGGAATCATCAATGGCCACACCGGAGGCCAGGTGAAGCGTGTCGATCGAGCCAACGATGGATGGTGACGCCGGTGCAGACACATCGAGGATGCAGAGCCCTGTCAGACCGACGGCTACGTAAGCATATGAACCGGAGACAGCCACATCATTTGGCCAATCCGGCAGATCCGCCGAGCCCACGATTACGGGAGACGCCGGATTCGATACATCCACCACCTGCAACCAGGCGCTGCCTACAACATATGCATACGCCCCTGAGACCGCGACTTGATACGCCGGAGTGGCTAGCGATCCCGCCAGCACCGGTGCTTCCGGATTCGAGACATCAACAATAAAAAGTCCATAGCTTTCTGACGCGAGATATGCGTATGATCCCGATACGGCAACGCCGTAACATGAGCCGATCCCTTCAAGTGAAGAGGCCTGGACAGGGCTTGCAGGAGTCGAGACATCCACAATTGTTAGCCCATACCATGTGGTTAAATAGGCATAATCTCCAGAGACCGCCAGACCATTCACGCTTTCGACACTCAGCGTGCCGACGATAGGCGTGAAGTGCGGCTCGCAGGCCGCATGCGCTATAGAGTTGTTGCAAAAAAGGCAAAGAAGCACGAAATGGGTAGCCAAAACAAGCCTGAATCTCTTACTCATGCATATTCTCCCTTCATTGGCACCTTTTTTTCTCCCGTATCTTTTCACTGAAAAATAATTTTTCATTGGAAAGAACCACTGTGACGCCGCCGTGCTCCCGCATGGCGCATGGACCTTATTTTGCGAATCTACCAAACTACGGCGCCACCTCGAAATCGAAGTGCCGCTCGTTTGTCGGCAACGGCGGATTCGGCCCGATATATGCATTGTAAGTATACATCCCCAAAGGTGCGATCACTGGAATTGCATGCGACAGGTGCGCTGATCCGCTCGCGAAGGGAGGAAGATTCACTGTGTGCGGCCCGAAGAGCGCACCCGATGGGGGATACATCGAACCGTTAGGCAATCGAACCATGGTCCAGTACTCGAATGTCTGCACGACATCAGTGTGATTCGTGACCGTCACATCATATCCAAGTGAACCGCCTCTTGATGCTTCATCCGCATCGGGAACAAGTCGCATGCTGACTTCATAGAATTCGTCGGATCCCATGTCGAAGCCGGCCCCGCGCGGCCTCGGATCGCCATCGATATCGTCATCGATTGCGGCAGCCGCCCCCGAATCGACACACGGCGAGCCGGCTGTGAGATGGAAGTCGCCGGCACCCACAAATAGTGGATCGGCGTTGATGTTGCCTTCCAGCCAATTCAATATGGCGAGAGGATCGACATATACGTCATCGAAACCGAGTCGGTCTCTTACATCGGTAGAACCGACGGTGAGGACATGGCCGTACGTTCCAATATAGATTTCATTTCCAACATCCAGAGCCGTTTCATTCCCCCATACAATGCAGTTGATGAGCGTCTCCAAGCCGGCCGCTCCTTCAAAATGAAGTCCTCCTCCAGCAAAATGCGAAGAATTGCCGCTGATTGTGCAATTGGTAATCACGGGCGTGGAGTTCATACTGTAAATCCCGCCGCCGCCGCCGTTGTCCGTTGCTGAATTGCCGGTGATTGTGCAGTTGGTTATTACCGGAGAAGAATAATAGTAACAGTGGATGCCCCCGCCTGCACCCATGTAGCCGACCGAATTGCCGCTGATGACGCAATTGGCGATGGTTGGAGATGCGCTCCAACACATGATACCGCCCCCGTCGCCGAAAGCCCCGAGCGAATTATCGGTAATGACACAGTTTGTGATTGTCGGATCGGAATAGCTGCAGTAAATTCCGCCGCCGAAGCCGGCCATCTCGCCCCCATTCCCGGTAACGATGCAGTTGGTGATCGCAAGCGAGGAATAGGACATGCAGACTATCCCGCCAGCGGGGCCATGGGTTATAGTGAATCCATCAAGTATCGAATCGGAAGATTCGTTGCCGAACCGAAAAACCCAACCGCTCTCCGCCCCTTCGATAATGCAGGCCGAAGGTCCATTCTCTGAACGCAACGTCAAAGCCTTGCCTGCGAAAGTCAGATCTGTGCCTGCATGAGTGCCGTCCCGCACGATGATTTCATCACCGTTTGCCGCCGCATCAAGCGCCGCCTGGATTGTCACGAAGTCGTCCGGCACATAGTAGGTGTCCGCAGAACCTGGAGACGCGGCGCTTATGGCGGCAGCCAGCGCCAAGAGAACTGGCACATACAGCCTCTTCATGTTGCTCCTCCTTCTGGTTGAAGGCTTTGCCATAATAATTAAACTGCCTTTATGGCGCCACCTCGAAATCGAAGTGCCGCTCGTTCATCGGAGTGGGTGGAGCAACTCCGATATAGGCGTTGTAGGTGTATGTACCGAGCGGCGTGCTCATCGGAATCAGATGCGTCAAATGCGCCGAGCGGCTGGCGTAGGGAGCGAGCATAATGGTCTTCGGCCCGAGTAACGCGCCCGATGGCGGATACGGACTCCCGTTCGGCAGAGTCACATTCGTGAGATACTTGAATGTCAGCGTTGTCGCGGTGTGGTTGGTCAGCGTCACATCGTAGCCGAGCGTTCCGCCGCGCTCGACCGTGGCGGCATCGGGCTCGAGTTTCATGCTGACCTCGTAATACTCGTCCGCGCCGATATCGAAGCCCGCGCCGCGCGGACGCAAGTCTCCGTCGATGTCGTCATAGACTCCCGCGTCGGTCCCGGCATCGATGCACGGAGAGGTTCCAGTGAGATGATAGTCGCCTCCGCCGGCAAACAGCGGATCGGCGTCGATGTTGCCGGCGCCCCAGTCGAGGGTGCAGCCGGATTCGAGATAGACGGCCGGTTGTCCACCCTTGACGTCGCTGTTGGCGACAGACACCAGGGAGGGATCAGTGGTGGAGAAGATTGCTATTTCCGGTCCATTGACAGCGGAATCATTCCAAAGGACGCAATTTTCAATGGTGACTGAACAATTGTAGTAACATCCGATTCCCCCGCCCCATTCAGCGGAATTGTTGGAGAAGGAACAATATCTAATTCTTGGAGAAGAATAATACTGCGTACGGATCCCGCCCCCCTTATTGGCCGAGTTGCCGGCGATCGTACAGTTGGTGAGCGTCGGCGATGAATAGTAGTAGCAATCCAATCCGCCGCCATATCCCCCGGAAAACGTGAGCCAGTTATTGCTGATATTGCAGGCCGTAATGATGGGGGAGGATTCTATCTCGCACGAGATTCCTCCGCCGTGCGAATAGGCGGAATTGGCGGTTACTTCGCAGTTGTAGAGAGTGGGGCTGGACGAATACATGCACCGGATCGCTCCGCCGAAGTCTCCGTAATTTCCGGATAGCCGGCTGTTCCTGATCGCCGGGGATGAGCCCTCGACACAAAAAATTCCGCCGCCTGTTGTGGCGGTGTTATCGATCAGGATAAGGTTCTCAAGAGTGGGCGAGGCGGAGACGCACAGGATCGCGCCCCCCGAATTTGTGGGATACGATCCTGACGCGTACCCGTTTCGGACCGTGAACCCCTTGACGACGGAAGCCGGGCCTTCATACGTGTGGAAATAAAACCCTCTCCCGTCGCCCTCGCAGTTGATAATGCAATTCTCCGGGCCGTTTTCGGAGCGAAGAGTTATCGCTTTTCCCGAAAAGTCGAGATTCTTGTTGCTTGCGCCGGTGTAGGCGCCGTCGCGCACAATGATCGTGTCGCCGTCAAGCGAATTATTGATGGCCGTCTGGATGTTGCAGTAGGGATTCGCCTCGCTTCCGATGCCGGGACATGGGCTGACGGCGTCAACATAGAGAGTCCTGGGGAATTCGCTTGTTATATTCAGGAGATACTCGACATAGTCAGTCTCTGAATATATTTCCCCCGTTGTCCGATTGTAGTCCTTGACCCGAATGCGCCACAGGACCGCGTCCTCTCCATCAGCCTGCTGATCCACAAAATAGTACCCGGTCCATCCAAGAGGAGACGGCAAGGAAGTCAGTTGCACAACGCTTTCCAATTCCGTCTGATAGGGGATTGGAACATTGGCAAAATGGTAGAGATACATGGGGTCATTGACAAAGTAAACGCCGGGCGCTGAGTATTGATATTGTGCCTCAATGCTGTCCTCCCACCATTCGCCCGGCCCGATATAGTAGGCCTCATCGCCAGCCATCGATTTCTCCATACGCGCTGCCGCCACAGCGGGCGGTTGAAGAAAAGCCAGCCGGACGGCAGGGTCTCCAAACATGACAGCCTCATAGCAAGCGACCTGAGAGGCAGTAGGAGCATCTCCCTCTTCCAGGCAGATGTATCGCTGATGGTTGAGCGCGGCAAGATTCGCCTTGCCAAGAGGTGCATCTGCGCTCAATGCAGCCCAGAACATACTATGATAGGAATAGCCGGGATTGGAGGCGTTCCGAGTATTCCCCGCGTAGCAAATTGCGCCGCACTGGAAAAACCTGTTTATGATCGAATAAACGGGCGAAGTAAAGTCGAGGCTGGCGGTGCTGCATCCCGCCGACGCAGCCACGCACGGAGACAATCGATTGTGAAATGTGCATACCGGCCCGCCTACCCATCCATAGCTTCCGGCATGATTATCGTGGAGAATGGCGGTCTTGTTCTCCATTTGGTCATCCGACCATACGTCGATGGGATCGCGGCATACGGCGCCGGTGTATCCGACGTTCCCCATCTGGCGGATGGCCTCGTTGCCGAATCCCAGCCCCCGATCGATGCTGAGCACGCAGGCGTTCGCCGGATCAAAAATGTCGTCATACGCAACGCTTCGCGCGACCGCTCCTGAAGCGTACCGGTGGTTCTCTCCGATGATTCTTCCTATTCCCAAGTCAACAAACGGATCGTCGTCATAGTCTCCGTAGTAGTAATCTGTCGGGAGATCTTCCGTCCCTTCGTATGCGCAGTACGTGATCCCGAACGGGAGCGCCGTGTGATAGCCGACAATGGCCAGATACTCCGGCGGATGGTCGAGATGATCGCTGTAGAAATCAGAGAGACTCTGCGAAATCTCTTCCTTAGACGGATAGGTAAGCTTGAGATCTCCCGCGGTCTTGTAATCCTCCACTCCAATAGTGGGAGCGTATTGAAGCGATCCAACCGTCACGGGCTCTCCGGAAAAACGGGGTTCTTCACCCGCATCGCCGAAATCGCCGTCCCTGTTCGAATCGATTTGGACGACGTCATAATATCCAAGCGCCTGGCCAAACCCTAACGATGTCAAGAGAAATGGATAATCCATCCCCTCGATTTGGGCGGTCCCGGTCTTCCACGTGAGGAATGAGACGAGCATGTAGCCTCTGTCTTCCCACCATTTTTCCGATCCGCCAATGGTGTCAATCCGGTAGGTGCGTTCTCCGACCTGCGGAGTATAAAAAGAAAAGTACTCCGCCGACGAGAACAGCTCGCCGGGACCATAAACCTTATTATCATCGAGGTCGATCAGCGCCAGATCATAGAGCGAGGCTGTGTCAGTGGAAGCGCCGAGGCAGAACGGATTGCGGCCCCATCCGAGGACATTCCCATACCCGTACTGCCCGTTAACCGGATGGAACTCGGGAACGAAACCCGGCTCCAGCGTCGGAGGCGTACTGGTGATCCACCACGCGTAAAGCGACTTTTGGCCAACGACGGCGCCGTCGGGTTGAGTTGTTGTTGTGTCGGTGCAGTAATAGGGCTGTTTCCACACGGCGTCATACTCGAGCGGCAACACAACACCGTTTCGATGCGCGGCCAATACACAGGATAATAAGGACAGCTTTGGGACCAGGCCTCCGTTCCGGTCCGATGGATTCGTCATGGCGACATAGTCAACAACTTGTCCTTCCTCCTCCATTTTCTCCGCAACCGAACCGGCGTCAGGCAAGATTTCCACCGTGCAACCCAGGGCGATAAGAGCGTTCAGGACCGTCGGAGGGCAGTTTCCTATGACAAACACGTCTTCCGCACCGAGTGCGGAGAGGCAGTCTGATGTGATCTGGGGAAGATTTTCCCCTTCAAAGTACAACAGGGGCGCCTGAAGCCGCTTGCACAGGGGAGGCGCGCAAAGAGCCGCCTTGTAATCTTCAGAGTCCGTGAGGACGGCGGAAGAGCTGGCGCTCCAGCCAAGGTATGCAAGGTTCGCGGCGACTTCGCTCGGCGGTTCTCCCTGAACAGAGATTACAGGGCAGGCCACACTTGAAGGATCAACATAACATCCGACGGCAAATATCTGTCCCGGCGCATAATCCTCCAGAAACCACTCGTGCTCCTCGCAATCAAAAATGGAGTCGGTGAAAAGGATGACGGGCTTCGCGGAGTATATGTGGCAGGCGGCTGCAACCGCGGCAGGGACATTCATATCCATGGGCGACAGTTCATTGGGCACGTTGATCAGAAAAGCGCTTCGGTCCTCAAATAGGTCCTGCTGTCGCAAATTGGGCAAATTGGTTGGCGGGCGCTTTGGTGAGAGGGTTTCACGCCCCGGCTGCGCAACCGGCGAAGCTGGCGTGATATCGGGGTCCTTGGCCATCGAAATCAGGTCGCCAGTGGCGGCTTTTACCACATAGTCATAGCCGGTCTCATCCATGATTCGAATGCGCCAGAGAGGCTCGGAAGCCGGCCAATAGAGAATGCAGGACACTATTCTCGCGGCATCGCCATGAGTTGAAAGAAGATTCCGTTCGATCTCAACAGGCTCGATAACGGAAACCGGCCTTGATTCGCCCGATACGCGGACGGAGAATGCTTCACCGTGAGATTGCGTTCGCAGGACTTCTATTATTCGAAAAGTTGAGATGCGCTCTTGCTTCGGGTCGTAATCGATGAGATGCTCGATTCCAAACGCCCCCGCATTTTCTCTGTAGAAGGCGCGTCTGACTTTATTCCATTCACGTCCCTTTCCGGGTGTCGATGTTGGCGCCCATCCGGAGAGAAACGCGACGTGCACATCCGACAATTTCAGCAAATCTTGATCTGCGATGCTGGAATCGGTTAACAGGACGCTCAGACCATCTCTCTGAAATTCAACATCATGAAGCGTCCGAGTTGGCGCGGCGGTTCTTGCATGTGTCGATGCCGACCACAGCAGATTCTTGGGCCATCTCGGGCCGGAGCGGCCTTCAATGTGAGAAGAGTGAGAATAGGCGGAATAGTTGATCGAGAGAATGAATACTGCGAGAAACAGGAATTCGCGACGCAATCTCATGTTCAACATAGCGATCCCTCCTTTCAGAATATCCTCCTTTTGGTGTGTAGAAAACAGTGTCTTTTCATCCGTGCACTGCGGGAATAATTTCTCGCCAAAACTGACTTTCACAAATCAGAAGTTATTCCTGCGGGACAACCGAACTCCGTCACCTGACGATTTTGCGGGACTCATCTGTATTACGGAACCAGCTTTATGAGCCATGCATCACTGTCACTCCTGCCATATGTTTTGAAAGAAGCGGTCGAACCGCTGATGATGTAAGCTCCATCAGTTGTCTCCTGCACGCAAAGGCCTTCATCTGCAGAGGATCCTCCGAAACGCTTATTCCATAGCTCGGTTCCGGCAGGATCGGTCTTGATTAACCAGACATCACGGTCACCGGTTATGCCGTAGGAATCGGTGTGGCCTGCAAGAACAAATCCGCCGTCCGTTGTTTGTCGCACACTCCAAGCTCCGTCATTCTCCGGTCCGCCAAAGAGTCTGTCGGAAGGCCATTCCTTGTTTCCATTCGTATCAAGCTTGACCAACCATGCATCCCCACTTCCAGCTCCAAAAGACAGTGTGCGTCCGACAAAGACGTATTTCCCATCGGCTGTTTGCGTGATGCAGCGAATTGCATCGTCGCCTTCTCCCCCAAATACAGGATAAGATGCCCACTCTGGTTGACCGCCGGCATTTGTTTTCATGACGAAACCATCATAATCCTCTCCCGGGGGTTTTCTGTACCCGGCAATGATGTAGCCGCCGTCGGTTGTTTCCTGAACGCTCTGCCCGTAGTCATCTCCCACATAGTCTAGATTCGTCTGCCATAAGCGATCACCATTTGCATCAAGCTTGACGAGCCAAACATCACCATCGGACGGTCCCTGGCCAAACGTCTTGGTGTGGCCGGTAAGGATGTATCCTCCATCAGATGTCTGGCTAACGCAACGGAAATAGTCCCTGAAGGAGATATCGCCGAATTGGCTCTCCCATTCAAGCCCTCCGTTCGAGTCTGTCTTTATCACCAGTCCGTTTGAGACGTTATTCTCCTCGGAATAGCGTGTTTCACCAGCAATGACATAACCGCCGTCAGCAGTCTGCTGAACGGAATACGCGAAATCATCCAGCGAGCCGCCGTATCTTCTTCCTCCATCGGGCCACCCCGGTGCGACCTCTCCGTTCGCATCCGTTTTCATTAACAAGATATCGTAGCCGCCTCCTCCGGTGAGGGAATTGGTGAATCCCGCCAGAATATACCCACCGTCCGCTGTTTGCTCAACGCTGTAACCAGCTTCATCATGGACGTCGCCAAAGGTCCGGTCCCATCCCGATCCTTTGTACACCGACCATAGTTGGTCGCTCGTTATGATATTCACGGGCAAGTCATGTACATCGGCCCCGCGGATCCTCCAGTAAACCGGCGCCTCGGCAGGAGTGGCATCCCATAGCGCTTTGGGAATCACCCAGTCGGTTTCTTCGATTCGTTCGTGCAGATTCTCGTAAGTCGACCAATACTTGGAGAAGCCGGGAGATAAACTGAATTCCACTGCGAACACATTATCGCTGGTGCCTCCATCGGGACTCCACCGGAGGGTGGGGACAGAGGAAAGTAATGTGCTCTCGTTAACAGGATTCTTCAGGGTAATCTGAGTGAGCGGCCGTTGAAGCGCCTTTGCGATGTTTAGCCTGCCGCCGGTCAGGAGCAAACCCTCCAGACTCGGAACCGGATCCACGTTCTGCAACAGCCTGTCCTTGATATCTGCGTTCTGAAGGTCCGGATAATATGCCCATAGAAGGGCCGCCGCTCCGGCGACGTGAGGAGTGGCCATCGAGGTGCCTGAGGAATATCCATATTGATTCCCCGGGAGCGTGCTGAAGATGTCATCTCCCGGAGCGCCCAGATCGACACTCGATGCTCCATAATTCGAGTAGGAGGAAAGCGCGTCGGAAGGGGTTGTGGCGGCAACGGCGACAATATTGTATTGAGTATAACTTGAGGGATAATTTCTCGGCTCCGTGTCGTTGTCCTCGCCTTCATTTCCGGCAGCGGCGATAAACAACATATCCTGGTTTCCAGATGCTTCTATGGCATACCTCAAAGCCTCATCGGGCGGTCCCGTCCATCCCCAGCTATTGCTGGTCAGCCTTACATCGATACCGTAAAATCGTTTCATCATGGTCGCATATTCCAGGCATTCTATCGCATCGGCATTACTCCCCTCCCCGTTCGAGGCCAACATCTTGAGGGCCATAAGCTTGATGTTCCAGCACACGCCGACCGGTCCAATACCGTTATCTCCTACAGCAGCGATGGTGCCTGCGCAATGAGTGCCGTGGCCATGGTCATCATACGGATCGGTGTCGTCATTGCATGCATCGATGCCATACAAATCATCAATGTACCCGTTCCCGTCGTCATCTATGCCATTGCCGGGCATCTCGCCGGGATTCATCCACATGTTCCGGACAAGGTCTTCGTGGTTGTAGTCAATGCCGGTGTCAATTACCCCGACAACAAGGTCGGTCTTGCCGGTGACAAAATACCATGCCTCAGGCGCCTCAATCCGTCGCAATCCCCATAATCGATAGAAATCAGGATCATCGGGAATCACGCCTGTATCTATCGAAACGATATAATTGGGTTCCGCGAATAAGACTTCCTGGACCCCTTTGAGCGATTCCACAGCGTCTGCAACCGTCAGCCCTCTTCCATCTATCTTCATGTGATACACATCGATAAGTTCAAAATGCCGCAGGGTCTCCAGTCCAAAGGCGCTCTGGATTTGGCCTAGTTGCTCTGCTGTAACTCCCGGTTTGAATTTGATAAGAAGCTCTGCTTCCTTGTAGCGGGGTTGGTTGGCATCAGCCGCCGCTTCTTTTGGAACGAAGAAGGGAAAACATAACATGAAAGAAACGAGGAAAACTTCAACCACGCGGACTATCTTCATAAGTCCCCCCTCCTGTTTAGCAACCGTGTTTGCGGCAGCTTTGCGCGCATCACTTTGATCCACGCAAATCACGGACACAGTTGTTCCTTGATGTTTATTGATAAAAGAGAGCCCGACTCTTACTCCTCGGGCATGCTATAAGAGCTTTCTTGATCTCATGGTTTTTCTCTCCCATCTCCTGAAAAGTTCTGCTATGCCGCCGTCTATAAAGCAAAACTATTCCTGTAACATATGAGTTCTTCTGCTCCACGAGATCATCTAACTTCAATTGTCATTTCTTCTCTTCCCCTGATCGGCCCCTATGGATCCTTACGGATACGAAACTCCGCCGACGGTCGCGCTTTCGAGAACCACCACTTCATTGTGCGTACGAATCAGTGCGCCGCCGGAACTATCAGACTCGGCAGTGACACGCTTCACGGTTCCGATGCCCTTAACACTCCAAAACTCATGCGTGCGAACACAGGTGCCCCAGGGGTCTGTCCACGAAAACACCCAGTTTGTGCGAACCGCGTCGGGAAAGACTCCCGCAGGCGTGACCACCGTCTCCAAGCTGTTTCCACTGTAACAATGATAGCCGCTCATGGTGCCCATAAATATACCGGCCCCGTCATAAATCGGAACGTCCTCAAACGGCGTCAACTTCGAAAAGCCTAAATAGGTGTATGGATTACATATCTTCAACGGACAAAATATGGTAGTCTGATAGCCGACGATCTCGGCTTTCGCCAGCCAGATGCCGGAACTATCGCTTGCCCACCAGAGATTTATCCCGTTCGAGCCCTCCAGCTTCATGCACGGCATACCGCAGACATCCTCCACCGCGGTCACTGTCCGGATATCCGCGCTGCCGTCATGCCGTCGGTAGGTCCAGGTATCGCCGAGGTGCAATGGAAAATACTCCCAAAACTTGAGAACAGGCGACTGCATTCCGCTGCCTGTGGGCGCGAACACGTTACTTGAGGGATTCCACTGAAAGACACCGTAGTACATTTTTGAGCCGGAGATCGCATTGTGCAGGATGAATTCGTTCGGCGCGGTTACCTCCATACCCGAATTGGTGATGTCGAGCGGAATAGAAAAGCTTTCACCCACAGAAAGAAAGAAAAAACACGGAACAATCAGGAATATGACGGACAGTCTTCTCATGGGTCTCTTCTCCTCTTCGCCCTAAGCTACCAGTAAAACATGCAGGTTCCCGGCGCATCGTCCCTGCACGCCGGCGGTCATGGTGGGCCGAACTCCTTCAAACCTGCTCCGGACCATCGATGTCTCTCACCATCATCCATTCACGCCATTGCGGAAACACCGATTGAGCATCGAAAACACGTTAAAACGAACCGTGGTTTACTATCTGGTCGATTCCTGTTCCTAAAGATATCTCTCCATCAGCATCTTCCACACCGGCGGCCCAGGTCTTCACCTCCCCGATATCCGGCGCCCAGATCATGATCTCCGCTTCTCCCTCATCACCTTCAATGTCGGATTCGATAATCTTGAGACAGTTGCTGAAAACACCATCCGGAGTAGTCACTGTTACGCCAGCCTCCATGAGCATGATGACATGGACATATGGATTTTCTGTCTCGCCGTGAGTTATGGATACGAAACTCCGCCGACGGTCGCGCTTTCGAGAAGAAGGACTTCGCTGTAGCTGTAGGTCATGATGCCGCCGGACGAGGCGACATCGTTCGACATGATTTTGACAATTCCGACGCCGGGCGAAAACCAGATATCATCTGTCGTCATGTTGCTGGTCCATGGATTCGTGTAAGACTGCGCCATGTTGCAGCGCCGGGCATCCATGAAGGTGCCGGCGGGAGTGACCACTGTCTCCACTGCAACGCCGGTATAGCTGAAATAGCCGGTCATCGTGCCGACGAGGGTCCCATAAGGATCATATATAGGAACATCCTCATACGGAGTGAGCTTTGAAAAGCCGACATAGGTGTAGGGGTTACATAACTTCAGCGGGCAAAAGAGGACGTAAGAGTTGTCTGGATTCTGCACTTTCGCCAGCCAGATGCCGGTGGAGTCGCTCACCCACCATTCTTTTGTGCCGGTCGAGTATTCCCTCCTCATGCAGGGCACGCCGCAGATGCTATCGATGCCTGCGATCGTGACGGTTACTATGCCGCCGTCATGCCGCCGATACGTCCAGGTGTCGCCGACGTGCAGTGGAAAGTACTCCCAAGCCTTAAATGCCGGTATCTCGAGGGTATAGCCGGTGGGATAGAAAAGATTCGTGGAGGGATTCCAACTGAAATCCACCCGATAGAGTTTGGGCCCAACAAGAACGTTATGCAGGATGAATGACGCCGGATCGACCACTTCCATGCCCGAACTGGTGATGTTGATCGGGATAGCATGGGCCGAAGCGGCAAGCAGGAAACAGAACAATGCGACAGATGTGACCGCAGCCTTTTTCATAAACTTGCCTCCTGAGGTTGAGTAAATCACCGATGCACTTCGTCTGGTTCAGGGCGCCTGTGCCTTGAGAAGGATCGCAGGGGCTATGGATCACGTAAGATCAGGGCAGGGATTTTCATGGATCCTCCTAAAGTTGATTTCCCGCGCATTTTTCAGAGGTGAAGGGATTTTATCACGTCATATATGATTCATCAAGAAAAAAATTAACGGTAGGAGTGATCGGCGGACATAAGAGGTTTGCGCGGTGGAAAGCGTCATTAAAGGGTGTAAATCATTGTTATCAAAATCTTTATGAATTAGAATCGGATTTAGAGACGCATTAACTTGCCGGATAACTCGTTTTTCGAGGCAGGAGTATTTTCGCCCGATCATGATTGCCACGCGTTTTCTGAGAGGGCCCGGCCGCACAAGCATTTGCCTGCAGAAAGGCAAGGAGATTAAGAATTTATCCGTAAATAATAATGCATTGTCGAAAGGTTATTAGGGCGCATGCGATCTCCAGTAGGCCTTCGTAGCTATCAGCTCGTTTCTCATAGC
>QZKU01000049.1 GCA_003598085.1 Candidatus Abyssobacteria bacterium SURF_5 | reverse complement strand
AGCATCTTTGATTTCCAGTTTGCGCATGAGTTCCTCCTTTCTGGTTTGAGTATAGCAGAAAAGAGAAATATGCGCAATTATTTATGTCGTTATATTTAGTTCCGATATTCTGGCGAGGCTCCCGCAGGAAAGCCTCAACGTATTTACTGCATCTACTTCACTTTTTCAGACGCAAAGACGGCGGCGCCAAGCGCTCCGATTATCTGCGGGTCTTCCTGAAATTGAACAAACTCCTTGCCGAGCATGCGCTCGAGACCTTTCACGACCCCGATATTCTTGGAGACGCCTCCGGTCATTCCGATCTCTTCCTTAACTCCGACCTTGCCCACCAGCATCTTGACGCGCCTCGCCATCGCTTCATTTACGCCTGCCGCTATGTCTGCGAGATTCTTCTCCTCGCAGAGAAAATGCAGGATTTCCATTTCGGCAAAAATGCTGCACTGGTTGGTGATGACCAGTGATGTAGTTGCATTAAGCGAAAGCGGCCCCAGATCGCCGATATCTATGCCGAGCGCTTCCGCCATGAGCTCAAGCGATCTGCCGGTACCCGCCGCGCACTTGTCGTTCATGACGAAATCCACAAGCAGGCCGCGCTCGTCTACCCGAATCGCCTTGCAGTCCTGCCCGCCGACGTCGATAACGGTCCGGATCGACGGATTGAGCCAGTGCGCGCCGCGCCCGTGGCACGAGATCTCGCTGATATTGTCGTTCGCAAATGAGATGGTCTCGCGCCCATAGCCCGTGCTGATACAGTACATAATATCATCGTACGTCATCTCCAGCCGGCCGAGCAGTTTATCCATCACGTCGCGCGCCGATTGCTCCGGTCGCGGGCGAACCCGGATAATTTCTGAGCCGCAGATCGTGCCATTATCCATGATCACAGCTTCGGCCGTGAGTGAGCCGACATCGCATCCCGCAACAATCATCGTTGATAACTCCTACAGAATCGTGGCAAAAAATTCTTCGAATTGCTCTTTAATGACCGACATCGGCGTGATGCGCGAGTCCCAGCCGTCTCCCTCGAGCCGGAGCGAGGGGACGCCGAGTTGGCGTTTCACCTCGTCCGCCACCAGGCGATATACGCCCCACGCCTGCTTGCAGGCGGTATGACCGGAGAAAACGCAGCAGTCGGCCTTATACGTCTTCACATAGTAGAGAACGTCGAACAGCCAGTTGTCGGGTGCATTCCAGCCGCCCTTGAGCTGGCGTGTCATCGGCAGATTGAACATCTCTTCCGCGAGTCCATAGAGCATGCTATCCACGCTCGAGGTGTCGATGAACGGATTGAAATCGAATGCGTTGAGCACGTCCATGATCCAGGAAACGCCGATTTCTTCCTGAAACCACGAATAGATCGAATTATCGAAATAGTAAGGAGTATAGATGAAAAAGAGGCGGATGTTTTCCCGAGGCAGCACGTGTTTTCCTTGCTTCAGTCGTTCTTTGCATATCGCAAGAGCTGTCTGATAATATTCAATCGCGTCCATTGTACCCGCCATTGTCAGCTTGGCGCCGGTATGATGCATGTTGTAATAGTTCGGCACCGGATTTGGAATGTTCTTCTTCAACTCTGCAATTTCGTAAAAAAGCTCCGACGCCTTATTCGTGTTCTCGACGACCTCGCGGAGGCGATCTGCCTTGAGCTTGGCGCCGGTCATCTGTTGTATCGCTGCCACCACGTCCTTGAAGCCCTTCGCGTAGTAGTCGAGCGCCCGCTTATCGGAATAATAAGGAATGTCGAGGTACAGGACCGGGATGTCGAATTTCTCGGCCATGTACTCGAATGCCTTGGAATTCGGATCGCATGAACCAAGGGCGCCATTGACCAGCAGGTCGGGTTTCTCGAGCACGCCTGCTTCAAAAAGCCCGATTACTCCGCGCTGCGCCGAGCACATTGTATCGGGAAGCCCGCGCTCGACCGAAAGGTCTAAATAGCCTTCGATCCCTTCTTCCAGGGGAAGCGCCATCGTTGTCAGAACCTCGACGCATACGGGAATGATATCGAGCGCATGAAAAATCTCGGGCGAGAAATTAAACGGGACAAAAGCCACCTTCTTCCCCGAGTCCCGTGCCGAAAGCAGAGTTTTCCAGTACTTGCCCAATCCGCGGTTGAACACAGCCGACATTTTCCTTACGTCCGGGTCTTTCGCCATCGCGAGAAACGTGTTGCGTCTGGTCTCCGGCAAAAAATCCAGGATCGTTTTCATCTCGGGCGACTCAAGATTTAGGTCTTCAGGCAGCATCGAAGCCTGTTCGAAAGCCTCGACAATGCGTGGAATGGCGTCGTTTTGCATGTTGTTATCTCCGGATTCTTTCCAGGAAAGCCTGCACTCGCGTGCGAACACGGCCTGCGTCGGCCAGCGGACCATATTGGCGCTCGAGTTCGAGCGCCGGGATGCCCGCCTTCTCAAGATCGTTCTTGAGCAGAGCATTGTCGGTCCCGTGCAAATCGCAGAATTTTATGTACTCCAGTATGACGCCGTCAACCCGGCCGCGCTCCGCCTGCTGCTTCACAAATTCCAGCCGGCTGTGATATTCTCCCGCCATCCTCGGGCAGGGTACGTGATGGAAATACCTCTGAACAAGGGCCTCGATTGGGTCAACGGTTTCGTCCGTCAAATTTGAAAAAGTCCGCGCCCCATAGCAGAGAGCGTCCGCCACGACGACCGCCCCCAGGTCTTCCACATTCCGAATAAAGTCGGCGTCATCCATAACACTGCCGGCAATGAGCAGGCGCACTCCCGCATCGGCGCCTCTCTTGTTGCCTTCAGACTCATCAAGGGCGGCGGCCAATAACTTGTTGAATTCGTCCTTCGGCATCCGGCTTGCCGCCGCCAGGATGGCCATCTTGTCTGCGCCGCTGAAAACAGGTTGATCCTTCGCCCTCAGGTCATACAATTTCTGAAGAAGACTTCGCGTATCATTATACGTCTTAATCGCTCCTTTGAGTTTTTCGTCGGGAATTTTGACCCCAAGATTCTCTTCGAGGCTCGCCTTCAGTTTGTTCACTTCTTCGCGGTACCAGTTCAAGGCGTCGGATGTCAGCACATGTGGAACCGGCAGGATATACATGAAGGGAAGCGCGCTGGTATGGGCAGCCCAATTGTCGTAGGCGCGCCGGATATGGTCGCAGCCATTCACGAAAACCGCGCCGTCAAGAAAGCTGTATTTCCCGCTCAAAGCCAATTCCAGACAGCATCGCGAGAAGGAACAGTTTACTCTCGTCAGGTAGGAATCCGCCAGAGCGGTCTCGCCGCACCCGCTGCCCGTGATCCTGAATGGCAGGATGTCCGCCGCAAAGAGTATCTCTTCCGGCAGATAAGAGCAGACGTAGCCGACGACCTTTTTCCCCCCTTCCTTCCATTTGTGCACGAACCGGTTCTGCAACTCATTGGATACTTCCGCTAACTCTTCAAAGGCTCCCATGGCGATATCCTTCTCTTGATATGCTGTGAGGGAAAATTCACTTGCTCGATTCTCTCTGCTTCTGGGAAGACATCTTGTGCTTCCTTGGGGCAATCAGGAAACGGGGTAATGTTTCGCTCAATTCTATCCCGTCCTTTTTGGCAAAGTCAAGGAAAAAGCCGCACGTGGGCCATGGCTTTCAGGCGGGGTTTTGGGCAGGTCGTCGCAGAACGTACGGGCGGCAGGGAAGAGGGGCTTGACAAAGAGGGGAGTCAAGGATATAATAACGCTGCTATGATAGATAACAATGTTATGTCAGACGCCCGGAATCCGCTGTCGCGCGATTACCTGTTAAACTTCGATGAAGACCCCAAGGCTTTGCATGAAAAGGCGGCGGAACTGACCCGCCGAAAGCTGCTCCGTGCAGCGATGGAATGTTTTGCCGAAAGCGGGTTCCAGGCTGCCTCGATTCGTGAAATCGCACGGCGGGCCGGCCTCACCATGGGCGCCGTCTATCATCATTTCAGCGGCAAGAAAGGACTGCTGATGAAGCTGAACCGGTTCCGCCAGGAAAAATCGAACCGTCTCCTTTCGGAAGCATTGGCAAGCGAAGAGGATTTTTTTGAAGGGCTGCGCGAGGCGCTCGAGCGCCAGTTTCATTTTCTCGCGGTCGACCCTCTTCTGCGAGGCATCACGCGCGAATACATGAGCATGGCTCTTGTGGATGCTGACTTCAAGGCAATGCACAGCCAGGCCGACCGCGAATTCGAGGAAATCGTCGTGCCCGAAATTAAACGGCAGTATCCGCACATGAAAAAGAGACGACGCGATCTGCTGGTTCAGATGCTGTTTGTTTCTTTTGAAGGCTTGCTTACAGCATTGGTCGTGGATTCTCCGGTAGTATCGCGACCGGAAAACATCGTCAATGGAGTTGTGAACGCTTTCCGGCGAGAATTCGAAAAGTCGGAGAACAAATAGACGCGTTTCGCAACGCCATCATACGCGCAGCGTGAACTCGATTTTGGAAAAGAGGCGCCTGCGGTAGGTGCGAATTCATTCGCACGATTTTCGTTATGAGCAGGTTCAGGGGAAAGGAATGGCATTTTTCTAGGAGGCGGGGCAAATAGATGAACTTCCATAAAATTCTCAAATTGTTGACAAGATATTTTCTCTTGTCGCTCGTACTGTTGGTGCTGCTCGTTTCATTCCTCACAATTTCCTATCGTGCATACCTGCAGGATAAAGTGATGCAGGCCACGGCTATTCGCTCGCCGAACGGGATCGAATTGCTGGAAGCCGTAGACCTGAATGGCGTCAAACAGTGGATTCTCATCCGCGGCTGCGACGTTTCGAATCCTGTTCTCCTCCATCTGCATGGGGGGCCGGGCGCCGCCGATATCTCCATCGCCCGCCACTTCGATGGCGAACTTGTGAAACATTTTGTGGTGGTGCACTGGGACCAGCGCGGCGCCGGCAAATCATTCAATCCTGATATCCCGCGGGAAACGATGAATCGGGAGCAGTTTGTCTCAGACATAAAATCCCTCTCTGAGCTGCTGAAGAAAAGACTCGGTGTTCCGAAGATTTACCTGGTGGGCCATTCTTGGGGGAGCGAGATCGGGATGCTTTCGGCCGCACGATATCCCGAGCTGTTTCATGCTTTTGTCGGCGTCAGCCAGGTGGTCGAATACGATGAAGCCGAGAGGATTTCCTACGACTTCGTCACAAAAGAAGCTGCGCAGACCGGAAATCAGCGCGCCCTGCAAGAACTTCGGGCGATTGCCCCTCCCTATAAGAGCCGCGATGAACTCCTCATGCAGCGGAAATGGCTGGAACATTTCGGCGGCCAGTCTCATTCAGACCTCAGGTTTAAAGACATGCTGAAGATAGGCCTTTCGTCACCGGATTACTCGCTGGTTGACGGGCTGAAGTTTTTCCGTGGAGGAGATTTTTCCCCCTCATGCCTGTGGGAGGAGGGCAAAGACACGGATTTATTTGTGCAGGCTCCTCAAGTGGATATTCCCGTTTATTTTTTTGTTGGAAAATATGATTACAATACGCCGGGTGCGTTGGTCGAACGTTATGTTGACGCGTTAATAGCGCCTCGGGGAAAGCACATTGTCTTTTTCGAAAACTCCGGCCACATGATCCCGTATGAATCACCGCAGGAATACGCAGATGCTTTGATTAATAGGGTCTTGGCAGAAACCCATAGCGATAACAGGTGAGGTATTATCATGGCGAAAAACTTCGAGGAAATTCAGGAGTCGTATTTTCAATGGTCGCAGAAGTCGAAGCAGTTAATGGAGCCGGCGCGCCGGTACATGCCAGGCGGCGACACGCGCACCACTGCACATTACCTTCCCTATCCGGTCTTCATGAAGAAGGGCGCCGGCTGCCGCATATATGATGCCGACGGCCACGAGTATATCGATTTCATGAACAATTTCACCACGCTTATTCTCGGACATGCTCATCCGAAAGTGGTGGGGGCTGTGGCCGACCAGGTGAAACTGGGAACGGCCTATGCCGCTCCGACCGAGTCTCAATTCGAGTTGGCGCGCCTGATCTGCGAGCGCGTACCTTCCGTCGAACAACTCCGTTTCTGCAGTTCCGGCAGCGAGGCCACGATGATGGCAATCCGCGCGGCCCGCGCCTTCACTGGAAAGCAGAAGGTCATGAAGATCGAGGGCGGCTACAACGGAAACCACGACATTGGCGAGATCAGTCTCGTTGCGATTCCCACCGAAGCCGGCCCCTTCGAGGAGCCGATAACTCTGCAGCCCGACAAAGGGGTTCCGCTGAGTTCGGTGGACGGCGTCATTGTGACCCCATTTAACGAACCGGAGATCACCGAGAAGCTGATTAAGAAACACCGGGATGAATTGTGTGCAATCATCATGGAACCAATGATGGGCGCTCTCGGCATGATCGCTCCGATGCCCGGTTATCTGCAGGAGATGCGCCGGATAACCAAAGAAAACGAGGTTCTCCTCATTTTCGATGAGGTCATCACGCTCCGACTTTCACCGGCCGGTCTTCAGGGCATGGCGGGGATCGAGCCCGATCTGACGGCGATGGGGAAAATCATCGGGGGCGGTCTGCCCATTGGGGCATTCGGCGGACGAAAAGATATCATGCAGCTTTTCAGCCCCGAAACGGCCGATTTCATGTGGCACGCGAGCACCTTCAGCGGGAATCCGCTCACGATAGCGGCGGGGCTTGCTTGCATGCGTGAACTCACCCCGCAGGTCTATGATAGACTGAATGCGGCCGGCGACGCCTTGCGGAAGGGGTTTAACATTGCCTTCGATGAAATCGGAATTCGGGGGCAGGCGACCGGCCTCGGCTCGCTGGTGAACCTGCACATGACGGACCGGCCCATCCGCAATGCGCGCGACAGCATCACCGGCCTGTTCGGGGCGGGTCCGATTCCGATGCACCTTCATCTGTGTATGCTGCAGCGCGGCATCTTTCCAGCCGGCCGGCAGATGTACTGCGTCTCGACGCCCATGACCGCAAAGGAAATCGAAAAGGCGGTCGGGGCTCTGACGGAGACGCTGCAGGAGCTCAAGCCGATTCTTGAAGAGGATTTCCCGCACTTGTTAAAGAGTTAGTCCTGACGGAGAACTGGGGGAATCTATGCGAGGAATAGGGGGACTTTCAATGCGACCGCACTTTTTGAAATGGGCGACACTTTGTGCGCTGGCGGTTTTCGTCTGCATTTCAGTTGACTCCGTCGCGGAACAGGCAAATCTCCAATTCGGAATTTACGAAGGATATGAAGGACCATTATGTGATGGCGTGGTTGTCAGCTCGCGATACATCACCATGCGTGACGGCACGAAAATAGCGGCGGATATCGTGCTGCCGAAGAATCTGCCGGAGGACATAAAGATTCCATCCATCCTGAAAATGACCTGTTACTGGCGAGCGCCGGAACTCCGGCCTCCTCTGAGCTGGTTTCAAGAGCGTGATGAATTCGAACGCGTCTTTACGAGCCATGGATACGCGCTCGTCCTTGTCGATGTGCGGGGGACGGGCGCTTCGTTCGGGCCGCGGCCACACCCCTTCTCCAAGGATGAGGTCAAGGACGGGGCCGATTTGGCGGATTGGATAGTCGCGCAGCCATGGTCGAACGGAAAGGTTGGTGCAATCGGCACTTCATATTCCGGCACGACAGCTGAACTTCTCGCTGTCAACAATCACCCCGCAGTGAAGGCGGTCGTTCCCCGCTTCGCCGATCATGACTTGTATTTTGATATCGCGTTTCCGGGGGGAATTTCGTTTGTTTGGATGATGAAGAATTGGGGTTATTACACGCATTTGCTGGATAGCAATGTCGTCCCAAAGGATGCGGGTTTGATGGCGCGCCTCTTCGTGCGGGGAGTCAAACCTGTGGATGGCGACAAAGGCCGTCGGCTCCTCACGAAGGCGGTGGCGGAGCATGCGAAGAACGGCGACGTCTATCAACTCGCTACATCCGCGACCTTTCGCGACGAGACAAATACTTCCTCGGACACCACGATCGATAGTCTCAGCACCCACAATTTCAAAGAAGAAATCGAGCGGTCCAACGTCGGCATCTATAGTTGGGGTGGTTGGATGGATGAAACCATGGCGGACGCGGCCATACGCCGTTTCCTGACATACAGCAATCCCCAGCGTACGGTGATCGGGCCATGGGACCACGGCGGCGGCAATCATGCGAGTCAATATCTTCCTCCCGATACGCCAACCGACCCGAGTATGGAGCGCCAGTGGCTCGATTGCGTCAAGTTCTTTGACTACTACCTGAAAGATATCGAAAACGGCGTTATGTCGGAGAAGGTGCTTATCTATTACACAATGGGCGAGGAGAAGTGGAAATCGACCAATGTCTGGCCGCCCGCCGGTACAACCTCGGCCGCCTGGTACTTTCATCAAGATAATGGGCTCTCAGAAATCGAGCCGGCGGAAGAATCGGGCGCTGACTCCTACGCCGTTGATTTCGAGGCGACCACCGGGACATCTAACCGCTGGCATACTCAGATGGGCGCCGACGTAGTCTATCCAGACCGCGCCGAACAAGACCGCCGCCTCCTCACTTACACGAGCGAGCCGCTATCGGAGGACCTCGAAATTACCGGCCATCCGGTCATCACTCTCTACCTTACTTCAACGCATACCGACGGAGCCTTCTTCGTCTATCTGGAAGATGTGGACGAATCAGGGAAGGTCACCTACCTCACGGAAGGTCAGCTTCGCGCGCTGCACCGAAAAATTTCTTCGGACCGACCGCCTTACAAAATGCTGGTTCCGTACCATTCATTCAAACAAAAGGACGCCATGCCGCTTGTCCCAGGCGAAATCGCGGAGCTCAGGTTCGGTTTGCATCCAACTTCTGCGCTGATCAAAAAAGGGCATCGGATACGTATTGCGATCGCAGGACACGATAAGGATTCGTTCGCACGAATTCCTGAAGAAGGCATTACGACAATTACCATCCTGAGAAACAAGAATTTCGCCTCGCATATTGAATTGCCGGTAGTTTCGAGAAAAAACGATGATTCCAGAGGCGAGCAGTAAGCAGCGGTCTTACAGAAGGAGTCTGGGACAGATGAGTTTGCCGGCAGCGGGAATTGGATGGGTGTTCTTATCTCTGGACGATTTCAAAGATGCGGGGGCCGCGCAGGCCGGGACGAAACTCGATTTTTCGGCCATCCTTCCACGCGATCAGGCGTTCCCGCGAGAATAATCCGCCCCTCTTGTGGGTAGTGATTCTGCAGTCGTTTCCGAGAAATCTCACGGCTTCCGCCGCGCTTTCGGCGAAAAATTTCTTGCTGGCCGAACGAGGCAATCTCTTGAGATACTGCTCCGATCGCGTTTCCGGCAGGAATCCGACATATGCCAGAACGGCGCCCTCGATGCCCGCCAGATGTGCTCCAACCCGGTATTCGAGCGGAGAGAAAAAGGTTTCGAAAGTGTAGGATGGAATCCTGAAGGAAAGCGTAAGCCAATCGCTCAGAACCATTCTTCCCTTCCTGAATTCTGTCAGTAACGGCCCGGATATCTCGCGCCCCTCGCCTTTCGTGATTGTTTGCGGGATCGGGACGAACAGTTTCCGGAAAAGCTTGCCGACATTGCTCACCTTCCGCGGAATGAAGTAGTTGCGTTTCAGGTTTTCTATTATCTGCGCGCCAACCAGTTCCCCCAACTCGCGCTCCGTATCAGGAATGAACTCGATCACCGTCACTTCAAAATTACTCGGCATGAAGCGCCACTGTTGCGGCAATTGAAATCGCACCCCTGGCCGGTAAAACAGCGTCTCATGCAAATCGAGCGATAACGACGCCCGCGCTTCCAGCAGATATTGCTTCAGCATCCGCGTCTCCGGGGGCAAGAATTCATCCGGTCTGCACCATACGGCATTGACATCTTCCCAATGACTCTCCGAATAGTCCTCGCGAATTTCAGTGTTGCCAAGCGGGTCGACGCATTTTACCCCGCGCAAATCGTAGCCGTCCGGATCGAGACAAGGCAGCAGGATAAATTGCACTTTCTCCAGTATCCGCTTCAAGTCTTCGCCCGGTTCGGCAAGATGCCGCGCCGCGAGCAGGAGCGCAAGGGGCGGAGCATCCTCTCGGCCGTGATTGGCGGCGGTGAGAAGTATCCGGTGCGGCGTGTCATCCGCTCCGGCTTTCAGCGCATAGATCGGCCGTCCCATCTTCGAGCAAGCAACCTCTCGGACGTCGAGATAATCGTGCAATTCCATGAGCGCGCTCTGCAAATTCGAGTAGCGCTTGTAGCCGTTGAGTTCCTTGATACGGGGATATTTGTCGAATAGATCGTTCATCGTTCAAGCCTCATGATGCATTCGCCGGGCTCCTTGAATTCGCGCTGATGGAACACCGCCTTTGACTGATACACATCGGCGATGCCGTCCCACCCGAAATGCAGCGCGCGATGAAATGTCTCCGTGTAGGCGTCAACCAGGTTCGCCGAGTCCTTCACAAGTCCGTTCAATTCCGCGAGTTTTTCATCGGTGACCAGGGTAGGTCTCGAGAAGTCGCCGAATATCTTATCGAACCCTCGAGCTATATCAGAAAAATGCTTCTTCACCTTGCGGCTGAGCAGAAGGCTGACTCCAAAGGTGGCGACTCCGAACACAAGAATAGGGGAAATGAAGAACGCGCCTTTCATCAGGCCGAACGCCATGTCGAGCCCGCCCACAACCATGATGCCGATCGGGATCTGCCTCTTCTCAAACGAAATGAGGTGCCCCAGCTTCATCGCCTGAAACTTGCTCCGTGAATAGGTTGTAATAAAAAGGCTCTGGGACAGCTTCGATCGTATCTTCTCCGGGTCGAGCGCCTCCGGAACGCGGACGACATTGTTGATCTCGACGTCGGTCTCGCTCACCAGATGCGCGGTCGGATGCAGTGCAGGCGGTATTACATTGAAGGGGAAAAGCTCGCCATTAGAAAATTCGTCGGCCAAATAGATCTCGAACGATTCTTTCGTCGGCAGCACCAGAAATTCCAGCGAGCGCTGCTGGCGGCTGTCACGGAGAAACGCTGCTTTCCGCACCTCGCGCTCCGGCGCCCGGATGCGGGCGGCCTCCTCATCCTTAAGGACGAGCGCGAGAAAATGAAAGACGTTCCGAAGGAACCCGCGCCGCGGCTTGCTGTCCTCGAATTGCGAATAGTAGAAATCGCAAACCGTCTCCAATTCCTGCTCGCGCGCTTTGTTCGACAGCTTCAAATATATCTCTTGCCCGCTTCCGTCAGTCCGCTCGAACTCCTCGACAACCTGATTCACTTGCCCCGCAACAGTCTCATCGGCGCCTCTTTGCACCCGAATCGTGTTCGCTAATTCGCGCGCGCATTCCTTGTATTTTCTCGCCACAATGAGTTTTCTGGAGCGGGCGCGCAGATGCACAACGTTGAAAATCATGTACGGGAGCAGGATTGGAAGCAAGAGAGGCTTGAAAAAAGCCAGCGCCGCGCAGCCCAGCAGCCACGCCATGTCCAGCACATTCGAAAGCGGACCGACGTGCAACAACTCATCCTGGTGAAGCGACAGGCTGTCCCAATCTTTCTTCATCTGCCGCTCGACTTCTCTCATCTCGTCATCGGAAAAATATCCATAAAGATGAACGGTTGCCTCGAAGGACTCCAGATCCTGTTGCGTCGCAAGTGAATTCAGAAGATCGATATAATGGGACAGCAGAA
>QZKU01000048.1 GCA_003598085.1 Candidatus Abyssobacteria bacterium SURF_5 | reverse complement strand
CAATTCGGAAGAATCATAACGCTGATGCTCAATTTCCCTCAGCATGCAATGCCTTAACAGGTCTGAGCATCTTGAAAAACATAATTATGGGACAGCCTCATAAAGCATGTTTAGCAGGTTCTTCAGCCGCTCCTAAAGCGGACGCAAGAATTCAAGAGGCGGAATGGAAGAAAAAGGATTAGGACAAGCAAATGTCTGGCGATAACACACTGATTCCGAAGCACGGCGGATATCGAAAACTGAAGAGCTTTCAGCTTGCGCAGTTGATTTATGATCTTACGGTTCGTTTTTGTAACCGCTACGTCGATAAGAACAGCCGGACGCGCGACCAAATGATCCAGGCGGCGCGGAGCGGAACTCAAAACATCGCTGAAGGCAGCCAAGCGTCAGGAACGTCAAAGAAGATGGAACTGAAACTGACAAACGTGGCGCGGGCAAGTCTGGAGGAGTTCCGGCTGGACTATGAGGACTTCCTTCGGCAGCGGGGGCTGGAGGTATGGACGCCAGGCCATGCAGTTCTGGTGCGTTTCAGGAAAAGGCGCTGGGCAACGCTGGATGAGGTCAGGGCATGGGTCGAGGAAGAAAGACGAAGACCAAAAAATGAGAAAGGACGAAAACTTCCGAATACGATCGAAGAACACAGACGAACACAGACCGACACAGATGGCGGGACCGTTTCAAATCGCACAGAAAAAGTCGCTCAACAGGCCGTGGTTCGGACAAATATGGGTAGAGAAGGCAGCAGAGAATCTCGCGTGTCCTTATCCGTCCGTGAAAGTCCTTGTCAGTCCGTGCCATCTTCGGCGCTGGTGGCCAATGCGGCCCTCTCACTGCTGAATCTCTGCGTCTATTTCCTTGACCGCCAGATCGCGGCACAAGCCAAGGCTTTCGAAGATGAAGGCGGTTTCACAGAACGACTCTACCAAAGGCGGACAAGCAGAAAGCGAGGCAAATGAATTTCCGAAAGAGCCGGTTTCAGAGATAACATGGATGAGGTCTGCCCTATGATGTTTACGGACGCCTTACAATCCCTTCCAAGCACCTTCGGCATAACCGGGAGGCCGTTCAGCTCGCAAAGGATCAAGGCCTTTCCTCCCCCCCTCTTGAATCCGACCCGATTCTTTAAGTGCTCGTTTGGCCATTTTTGGGTTTACTTTTCGCCCGCTTTCATGGTAAAATATCGCCACTTCGACCTCGATTTCTCGCTGCATCGCCAATATCCTCTGCGGTAAGCGAATGAGTTCCTCGCGCAGTATGAAATCCGATGTTCAGCAACGGTGAGGGAAGTGTATATATGAAATATTGGCGGACTCCACTGGACCTGCATACCATCCAGACGAGCAAGGGAAAGGTTGTCGTTCTGCGGGAACGATGCAAGGGGTGCCAGTACTGCATCGAGTACTGCCCGCGCAACGTGCTGGTCCTTTCGAAAGCGTTCAATCTCAAAGGATACCATTACCCTGAGGTGGAGGACGAATCGCAGTGTGTCAACTGCCATTTCTGCGAAGTCATCTGCCCCGATTTCGCCATATATTCCGTTGAAGCTCCCTCCAAACCCTGACCCATTTTGAATTTTAATCCCGCTCTTCGCGGGATTGGATTGAATAGGAGATACCCAGGGTTTAACAAGGACTACGGAAAAAGATTAGGATCCGCGGTCCCGCAGGGGGATCGATGACGTACCCCCCGGCGGATCGAATCTGCAGATGAAGATGAAATTAACACAATTGGAGTGACGAATACCGTGGCGGCGAAGGCGGTCCTTATGGGTACACATTTCATGAACGGCGACTACGCGTGCTGCGAGGGCGCGCTTGCGGCCGGCTGTCGCTTCTTCGGCGGATATCCGATCACGCCGGCTACCGAGGTTGCCGAGCGGATGTCGGCGCGCCTGCCGGATATCGGCGGCATCTATATTCAGATGGAGGATGAGCTTGCTTCGATTGCGGCGGTCCTCGGCGCAAGCTGGGGCGGCATGAAAGCGATGACAAGCACCTCCGGTCCCGGTTTCTCGCTGATGATGGAAAATATCGGGCTCGGCCTGTGCACCGAGACGCCGTGCGTGGTGTGCAATGTTCAGAGAGCCGGCCCGAGCACAGGGTTGCCGACGCTGGTCGGCCAGGCCGACATGATGCAGGCTCGATGGGGCTCGCACGGGCCGTACGAGATTATCGCGGTTGCGCCCTCAAGCCCGCAGGAGATGTTCGACTTCACCGTCTGGGCGTTCAATTTGAGCGAGAAATACCGCTTGCCCGTGATGATAATGGCGGACGAAGTGGTCGGCCACATGACGGAGAAAGTGGTGATTCCGGCGGAGGATGAGATCGAGATCGTCTCGCGCCCGAAGCCGACTGTCGCGCCTGCTCAATTTCTTCCGTACAAGCCGGATTCCGACGGAGTCGCTCCGATGGCAAATTTCGGCGACGGCTACCGCATCCACGTAACCGGCCTGACTCACGACGAGCGCGGATATCCGGTGATGGATGACGCGACACAGAAGCAGATGATAGAGCGGCTCGTCAACAAGATCAAGAACAACGCCGATAAGATCATTCGGTATGAGACGGCGGCTTTGGATGATGCCGAGGTGGCGGTGGTCGCTTACGGCATAAGCGCGAGGTCGGCCCGGCGCGCGGTCTGCGAGGCGCGCGCGAAGGGGATGCGCGCCGGCTTACTGAAGCTGAACACTGTTTGGCCGTTCCCGGAAAAGGCGATCGAGGACCTTGCCGGCCGGGTAAAGGCAATGATCATGCCGGAAATCAACATGGGGCAGATGGTGTTGGAACTCGAGCGGTGCGCGCGCGGCAAGTGCGATGTGCGGCTGGTGCCGCATGCGGGCGGCTCGATTCTCAGCCCGCGCACGATTGTTGCCGCTGTCGAGGCGGTGCTGGAGGAGCGTAAATGACAAAGAAAACGAAGCAACATGCGCCGGTGCATCCTCAGGATGAGATACTGCGCACCGATCGCATCCCGCACATCTGGTGCTCGGGCTGCGGCATTGGCACCGTTTTCGGCTGCGTCCTCTCGGCAATAAAAAAATCTACGGCGCCGCTTGACGATGTCGCGATGGTATCCGGCATCGGCTGCACGGGCCGAATGGCGGGTTACATAAAGGTCGACTCATATCATACGACTCACGGGCGCGCGATTCCGTTTGCCACGGGCCTGAAGCTGGCGCGGCCGCAGTCGCGCGTGCTCGTGTGTTCGGGTGACGGCGACCTGCTGGCGATCGGCGGCAACCATTTCATTCATGCGGCAAGACGGAACATGGACCTCACGGTCATCTGCGTGAACAACTTCAACTACGGCATGACCGGTGGCCAGCTTGCTCCGAGCACTCCGTTCGGGGCGAAGACGACTACCAGCATCATCGGATGTCCGGAAGAACCCTTCAATTTCTGTTACATGGCGGCCGCAGCGGGAGCGGTTTATGTTGCGAGGTGGACGGCGCTTCACATCAGGCGGCTGACCGACTCGATTACCGAAGCGATGAACAAGAGGGGATTCAGTTTTGTCGAAGTTCTCTCGCCGTGCCCGACGTCGTTTGGCCGCCGCAATAAGATGGGAAAAGGCATCGACATCGTGAAGTATTATCACGAGAAGTCGGTGATTCGAAATGACGTGGACCCGAAGGAGGCGACGCTCGATTTCAATAAGAACCTTGTGGTAGGCAAATTCATCGATATCGAGCGGCCGACGTTCCTCGATAATTATCAGCTTGTCAGCAGACGCGAGGCGCCCGCCTGGCCGGCGGGCGAAAAGCCGGCGGCGAAACGCGAGCCTGCGAAAGAGGCGAAAACTCATGCAGGATAAGAAGGAAAGGGAAATCCTTATCAGCGGTTTTGGCGGGCAGGGCATTGTGCTGGCCGGCAACATATTGGGGAAGGCCGCCGCATTGTATGACGGCAGGCATTCGACCCTCACCCAATCGTATGGGCCCGAGGCGCGCGGCGGCTCGTGTTCGGCTCAGGTGATGATCAGCGATGAGGAAATTCTGTTTCCATACGTTGAGGAGCCGCAGGTTCTGGTATGCATGAGCCAGGAAGCCTACACGAAGAATATAGACTTGCTGATCCCGGGAGGCCTGTTCATCTGGGATTCGGATTTGATTCAGGTCGGCGAGCTTGATCCGAGCCTGGTCACATACAACATTCCGGCCACCCGATTCGCGGGGGAGCTGGGAAACGAGATGATGGCGAACATCGTCATGCTCGGATTTCTTTCGGCGGTGAGCGACCTGGTAAACCCTGATTCGCTTCTGAAGGCGGTTCTGAGTTCGGTGCCACCACAGACGAAGGAGAAAAACCAGAAGGCATTCGAACGCGGCCGCGAGTATGGCGAGGCCATTTTAAGAAGCCTCTCGAAACAAGATGAAATCCGGAATGGAATATGACGCCGCGGAAAGCATCGAAACAGCCGAAGAAGGCGATCCTGCTCGTCGGCTCGGGCTACGGCGCGCTCAAAGCGGCCGAAGACCTGGCGCAATCGGGCATTCCGGTCGTGTGGGTGACGAACGCGCCGCATTTTCTGAAGTTGCCGGGCGGAACCGAGACCTTTTCCGAATGGCCGGACGACATCAACTTCCAGTTTCGCCCGCTCTATTTGCGCGTCACGCGCCATCCGCTGGTCACGCCGCTGACCGGCGCCCGGCTGGAATCGCTCGAACAATCGCCGGTCGGCATCCGGGCGGTTGTCACGCAGAATCCGCAGTACATTGATTATGATCTCTGCACCGGCTGCGGCCGCTGCATGGAGGTCTGCCCGCTCAACAATTCCGATCATCCTCCCCTCAGCAGGAGTCCCGCATACTGTCCCTCGCGAGCGTTAGAGTTGAATAAACGCAAGCTCGCAGAATGCCGCGTGAACTGTCCGCTCGGAGTCAACGTGCAGGCGTACATGGCTCTAGCGGCAGCCTCGCGTTTCGAGGAAGCGTTGCGTGTAATAAAGGAGGATAACCCGCTTCCCGGCATCTGCGGCAGAGTTTGCCATCATCCGTGCGAGGCCTCGTGCCGCAGGAAGGAACTGGATGAGCCGATCGCCATTCGCGACGTGAAACGATTCCTTGCCGACTACGAGGCGGAACACGGCCCGGTGAAACTCGACAGTGCGAAAAGCGACCATAATGGAGAGCGCGTGGCAATCATCGGGTCCGGACCCGCCGGCCTGACGGCGGCGCATTTTCTCAACCGGGCCGGCTTCTCGGTCACCGTTTTCGAGGCGCTGCCGGAAGCGGGCGGCATGCTGCGAGCCGGCATCAACTCGTTCCGGTTGCCGCGGAAAGTGCTCGATGCGGAAGTACTGGCCATTGCGGGTTCCGGCGTCGAAATCCGAACCGGCCACAAGATAGATTCGGCTGCCGCTCTTCTCAAGCAGGGATTCAAAGCCATCCTGCTTGCGACAGGCACGCATGAGGACTTGCGGCTGAATATACCGGGCGAAGATTTCGAGGGCATCGAGCACTGCGTCGCGTTTCTCAGCAGAATGAACCTTTATAAAGAAGGAAGAGTGAAAGCGCGAACCGTCGTGATCGGAGCGGGCAATTCCGCAATGGATGCCGCGCGGACCGCTTTGCGGCTGGGGGCTGAAGAAGTCACTATCCTGGCAATAGAAAGAGAGAATGAGATGCCCGCCCATCCACGCGAGATCCGGGAGGCGCGCGAAGAGGGCGTCAAGTTCGTTCTGGGGGCGGCGCCGGTGGAATTCGAAGGCGCGGCAAATCAGGTTAACAAGATCATCTGCAGGCCGGCTCACTGGTCGGAACCCGACTCTCAAGGTGCGCGGCGGATAGCATACGATTCAGACGAGACTTTTGCAATCGAGGCGGAGACGGTGATCGTCGCGATCGGACAGCGGCCCCATTTGAAGGAATTCGGCTTGGCGCAGGAAGGTTTTTTAACCGACAAGGCAGGCCGTATTCAGGCGGGCGATGATTTTTCAACCTCGATCCCCGGCGTTTTCGCGGCCGGCGACGTCGTGACCGGTCCGTCTACGGTCATCGGCTCGATGGCCTCCGGCCGGAAGGCCGCGGCGTTCATGATCGAACATCTCACAAGAAACCGGTCTCAATTTTCCGAGCTGACGGCCGAGAGCAGAGGCGTCGGCGAATATGTTGAGATATCTGAAGACATTCCGAAGCAGTCCCGGCCGGAGATGGCTCAGCGCCAGCCGAAAGTGAGGCGGCGCGATTTTGAAGAGGTCGATTTCGGGCTGACGCCGGAACAGGCAGTGGCCGAGGCAAAACGGTGCCTGCAGTGCGGCGCGTGCTGCGAGTGCAGGGTTTGCGAGAGCGTCTGCACCGATATCGGAGCGATCGACCATTTTCGCGAAGGAAGACGATTCGAATTTTCGTGTCCCAGCGTCATTATCGCGGATTCGCAGGAAATCGGCAGCATTGATCATGTCGAGGGCAAAAGGATTTTCCATCTGAGCGATCTCAAGGCGGAAATCGATCTGGTCGATGTGCTGGTATCCGGAAGCTCGGCCGCGGGCCGGGCGATGACAGAGGCCGCTCCTTTGAGAGTGACCGCCATTCCGAATGAAGTCGAGCCGCCCGAACCTGCGGGGGACGAACGCCTGGGAATCTTCATCTGCAACTGCAATGGCGCGATGGCCCCGAAGGCGGTAATGGATCGCATCATGGACCTGGCGGCGCGCGTGCCGTCGGTCGCCCATAGCGAGATCATTTTCTCCGCATGTCATCCGCGTGGGGCCGATCAAATCGCGCGCTCGGTTCGTGAAAAACGGCTGAATCGCGTGATTCTCGGCTCTTGCGTCTGCTGTCCGCTCGAATTTCAATGCATCTCGTGCAACGATCAGAGAACGCGCGCCCGCATTCATCTGTTCGACCGGCTTGGTTTGCCGCGGAATCACTTCGAGATGATCAACATCAAGGATCATCTGCTGCCGGGAGGACAGACGGACGATGAGATATTCGAGAAGGCCCGTGAAATATTAAAGGGAGCCTTGATCCGAGTGCATTTGCTCGGCCGTCTGCGACAGGGTATCACCGAGATCGGCAAGAACATCATGATCCTTGGAGGCTCCGAAGTGGGAATCAGTTGCGCGATGAACTTGAGCCTGCAGGGATTTCACGTGCGCCTGATCCACAAATGTACCACTGCCGGCGGTGCGAGACTTCCCGATTTCATCGCACGAAGGCCGATTGATGGGAAGATCGGCCGGTCCATCACTCATGTGGAAGAAGCGGAGATACAGGAAATCAGCGGCCATCTGGGCGATTTCAGGGTTTCCCTTGTTTCCGGCGGCGTTCATCACACCTGGCGCGCGAGCGTGATCTGTTTGACGGATGAGAACGTGCTTCCGCTCGCGATCCAGGAGAACATGATGGGACTGAAGAAACTGTACCGGTACAATTTTGCCTTTTTCCATACGCCCCAACTCGGGCTCTATCGGGTATTGCCGCGCACGTTAAAGCGGGTGAACGCGTTCGAGGCCGGCACGGCGCTTGCCGCGGAAGTGGCGACGGTGACGGCGGAAGCGTTCTTGAAGGATCACGAGCTGAGTCCGCGCGTTGATCCGGAGCTGTGCCGCGGGTGCGGGCGGTGTGCCGAAATCTGCCCATTTAACGCGATCAAGATGGTATCAAGCCAGCACGGCATCTATACCGCGGAGGTCATCCGTCACAACTGCGTCGGCTGCGGCGGGTGCGTCGGCCGATGCCCCGTTACGGCGATGGATATTCCCTATTTTTCGAACCAGCTTCTCGAAGATATCGTCATGAAGACGTTTTCCGGAGAACGATGATGGGACAGGTCAATCTGCTGGGAATCTGCTGCAACTGGAGCCCATATGCCTGCTATAATGCCGCCGGCATGGCCAAGCTGGAGATCCCCCGCAATTTCCGATTGGTGCGGGTGATGTGTATCGGCCGAATCAATCAGGCGCTCATTCTCCGGGCGTTCGAATACGGCGCCGATGGCGTCATTTTGCTCGAATGCAAGGATGAGGATTGCCGGTATGGACCGGGACCGGAAGTCGGGCATGTCAACGTAGAGCGAGTGCGCAAGCTCCTTCGTCTTCTGGGGATCAGACAAAAGCGGCTTGTTGAGCGGAATTTTGCCACGCACGAAAAAGAGGAATTTGTAAAGGCTCTTTGGGATTTTGCCGCCCGGATAGAAGCGCTGGGCCCGAATGAAGCGAAACCACGCCAGGAAAGAGAAGCATCGTGGACGACTTCGATAAAAGAATAGACGAAATAATCCGCAAGCACTCGCTCCACCAGTGTCTGGAGTGCGGGAAATGTTCCGCGTCGTGTCCGCGCCTGATTGCAGGAAAAGAGTATTCGCCTCGGCTCCTGGCGCACAAACTGATCGCCGAGCGCGAGGACGAGACCTTTATCGAGAGCTCCGTGTGGGAATGCCTGACGTGCGGACTGTGCGAAGAGCGCTGCCCCTCGGGCGTCGATATCAGTCATCTGATCCTGGAGATGCGCACGCTGCTGGCAAAATCGAAGGGGCTGAGAGGATATCGCGCTCATGACGGCGCGCTTCACTCGTGGATGCGAATGATGACGTCGCCCGAACTTCAGCAGGAGAGACTGGGATGGGTGGATCCGCGGGTAAAGACGGCGACTCATGGGCCTATCGCCTTTTTTACCGGCTGCGCCCCGTATTTCGACGTTTTTTTCTCCGGGATCGAGGTTGACACGCTTTCAATCATCCGCGACAGCGTGCGTCTTCTGAATTTTCTCTCAATAGAACCGGTGCTTCTTGCAAATGAGCGATGCTGCGGTCATGATCTGCTGTGGACTGGCGACCAGGAAAACTTTGAAACCTTGTGCCGCCTCAACTATGAGGAATTCAAAGCGGCAGGTGTTGAAGAAGTCGTGGTGACGTGTCCTGAATGCTACCATACGCTCGGCACATACATGCCGAAGGTCATTTCGGGCTTCGACATAAAAGTAACGTTGCTGATTCACCTCCTCGAGCGAGAAATAAAGAAGGGTGGCGTCGCGTTCAAGCCGTTCAAGCGCAAGCTGACGTTCCAGGATCCGTGCCGCCTTGGCAGGATATCCGGATGTTATGATACGCCGCGCACGCTGCTGTCGTTGATTCCGCAGGCGAGGCTTCGGGAAATGGAGAATTCAAAACACAGCGCGCTCTGCTGCGGCAACAACGCGTTCATAAACTGCGACGCCTATTCCAAGCGGGTCCAGGTTCAGCGCCTGAAGGAGGCGAAATCGACAGGAGCCGAGACATTGATTACCGCCTGTCCGAAATGCATGATCCACCTGACGTGCACGATGCGGGACCCTTACAGCCGCGGTTCGTTGAAGTTGGAGATACGGGATTTGGTGTCGGTGCTGGCGGACCATATCGAATGGTCGGGGAAATAGGGGGAAGGAGCGGAATGCAAGAAACGGGAACAAATGAGACGTGCCGAATCGGCGTGTACGTGTGCCACTGCGGGTTGAATATTGCGGGCGTGGTCGATTGCGAGGCTGTGGCCGAGCGTGCAAAACAGCTTCCCGACGTCGTTCTCGCGCGACATGACGGCTACCTGTGTTCGGAGCCGGGCCAGAACCTGATTAAGAAGGACATTCAGGAAGAGGGCTTGAACCGGATCGTGGTCGCCTCATGCTCTCCGAGACTGCACGAGCCGACGTTCCGGCAGTGCATCAGCGAGGCCGGCCTCAATCCGTACCTGCTCGAAATGGCGAACCTGCGCGAGCAGTGTTCCTGGGTCCACGGCCACGATCGGGAAGGCGCAACCCTCAAGGCGGGCGACCTCGTCCGATCGGCGGTCGCGCGCGCGCGCCGCTTGAAGACGCGGGCGGAGACCGAAGTCCCGATCCGGCGCTCGACGCTGGTGATCGGCGGCGGAATCGCCGGCATACAGGCCGCGCTCGATCTGGCCGATTCCGGCTATAAGGTCATCCTCGTGGAGAAGGAGCCGAGCATTGGAGGGATCATGGCCAGGTTGGATAAGACGTTTCCAACCATGGACTGCTCCATATGAATACTCGGTCCGAAGATGACTGATGCCGGTCGGCATCCAAACATAACGCTGCTCACCCTGAGCGAAGTCAAGAAGGTCACGGGGTACGTCGGCAACTTCCACGTGCAGGTGCTCAAACGGGCGCGGTACGTAAAGGAAGGCGAATGCACCGCCTGCGGCGACTGTATTAAGGATTGCCCTGTCACCGTTCCGGATGAATTCAACATGGGGCTGAACACGCGCCGGGCGATCTATTCTCCGTTTCCCCAGGCGGTTCCTTCCGCATATGTCGTCGACATGAAGAATTGTCTCGGCCACAATCCGATAATCTGCGGCAAATGCATCTTGAAGTGCGAGAAACACTGCATCGACTTCAACATGAATGATGAAATGCTCGAATTCGACGTCGGCACAATAATTGTCGCCACCGGCATCGATATTTATGATCCGACGATCCTTGACGAGTACGGATACACCAGGTATGAGAACGTCGTCACGAGTATCGAGTTGGAACGTCTGATCAATGCGGGGGGCCCGACCAAGGGAGAGGTAGTTCGCCTCACGGATCGCCGACAACCGAAATCTATCGCGTTCATCCAATGCGTCGGCTCGCGCTCGCAGACGCGCGGGCGTCCCTATTGCTCGAACATCTGCTGCATGAACACGATCAAGAGCACGCTCATGTTGAAGGAGCACTATCCCGATATCGAGGTGAAAGTGTTTTATATCGATATTCGGGCGTTCGGCAAGGGGTTCGAGGAGTTGTTCCGGCGGAGTAAAGGGACGGGCGTGCGCTACATACGCGGGCTTCCCGGCTCAATCAAGGAAGACCCGAAGACGCGCGACCTGATTCTGACCGTCGAGAATACCGCAAGCAACGAACTCGAAACACACCGGGTGGAAATGGTGGTGCTGGCGGTTGCCCTCCAGCCGCCGGAGGACATGAACATTGTGCAGGAGATGCTGACGCTGCAGCGCACGTCCGAAGGGTTCTTCCTCGAAGCGCATCCCAAGCTTCAGCCGGTCGATTCCGCCACGCGCGGCGTCTTTTTCGCCGGCTGCGCCGACGGACCGAAGGATATCCGCGAATCGGTGACGCAGGCGTCCGCCGCGGCGGCCCGGTCGATGCGGCTGATGAATCCAGGACGCCTGAAGGTCGAGTCGATCACGGCGGAAGTCAATCCGGATTTGTGCACCTCGTGCGGCCTGTGCGCGAAAGTATGCCCGTATAATGCCATCGATGTCGATACGCGCGCGAAAAAGCCCGCTGTTGTCACGACCGCCGCCTGTGCGGGCTGCGGGACGTGCGCGGCCGAATGTCCGGCTGGCGCCATCGAGATGCATCATTTTACCGACGATCAGATCGAGGCGCAGATCGATGCCATCCTTGAAGAGCAGCCGGCGGAGCGGATCCCGGTTTTCGCCTGTAACTGGTGCTCATACGCGGGCGCCGATTTCGCCGGAGTGTCGCGGCTTCAGTATCCGTCCAACGGCCGGTTGATCCGCACGATGTGCTCGGGACGCGTTCATGAGAAATTCGTGTGGCGCGCCTTCGAGAAAGGGGCGCCGGTCGTTCTGGTTTCCGGCTGCCATATCGGCGACTGCCATTATATAAATGCGAACCATTGGACGGAGCGCCGCATCGGCAAGTTGTGGAAGAAGATGGACAAGCTCGGAATCCGCAAGGAACGACTGGCGCTCGAGTGGATCAGCGCCGCCGAAGGCGTGCGGTTCCAGGAAGTGATGCAGCGCATGGAGCGCCTGCGCAAAGCCGTTACACCCGAGGAGATAGCCGAAACACAGCGAATCCTGCAAGGACAGAAGGCGGAAAGCCCCGTCGAAGGATAACGGAAACTCCGTATTCAAAAAGGTAGTTTCTGCAGCCATTTCCCTTTTTTTCAGGCGCTCTCGATCGTTGCTTTCCAGTCCGATGGGAGCGCGTGCTCCAGCTCAGACATCGTCTCGTCGCCAAGCAAATCTTTAGCCAGATGCAGAACAGTCTTAATAAGGGTTTCGGCCTGATCGCCCGCTATGCGGAACTGCTGAGCGATCTCGATGATGTATTCTTCAACGGAAATCTTCTCTGGCCGCACCTGATGGCCCCGCAGCCGCTCGAGGGTCAACGGGCCCGGAAGCTTCTCGACCAGTTTTTGCGCCTCCGCCTCTTCGAGCCGGCTCGCCAAAATGCCCAAGACTGCCTTGACGGCGGCATCGGCAGTGTCGCGATTAGGAATAAACTCCAGATTCTTGACTTCCTCTATGAAACGATCATATTCCATTCCCATCCTCCTTCCGGTAAGCAGGGAGAAGGGGCGCGCAAGAGAATCTGAAAGAAATCATTCAGTCTTTACTTTTATCTGTTTTGGTTTTGCCTCTTCCTTTTTCGGCATCTCTATTTCCAGGATGCCGCTCTTGAAGGAGGCTTTCACTTTTTCTGTATCAACCGCAGTCGGCAGCGGAATCGACCGCTGAAAAGCGCCATATGTCCGCTCGATCCGGTAATAATTCTTTTCTTTTCTTTCTTCCTCTTTCTTTTTCTCACCCTTGATGACCAGATTGCTGTCAATGACATTCACGTCGATATCCTTGTCGGTCAGTCCCGGTAATTCCGCTTTCACAAAGATATTATTTTCGTCCTCGTATACATCGACAGCAGGAGCCCATTCGGCCTCGATCCCCCGTCGTTCAGGAAATCCGAGCGAGAGATCGAACAAACGGTTGATCTCGTCCTGAATCCTCATCAGGTTCCGAAACGGTTCAAGCTCAAAACCGGGACGCCATCTGACCAGTGCCATGTTTTATCCCTCCTTTCAAAAAAGAGTTCGCCTAAATCCTCTTGCGACGTATTTGTTTGTCTCTTCTTCCCTCAATACTAGTATTACTCTGTTAACTCTTCAGTGCAATTATTCATTATTGTTTAACAACCAGCTCCGGGTGCCCCGGGACGTGCTGTGTTAGGGGGGCTTTCTTACCGCCGTTTATCCCAATCCTGAAAAATCTCCGCCCCGCATCAGCGCACCGTAAATTGGTTGAAGGAGGAGATTGCGATGTCTTATAATGAATTTGCGTAGAGGTGTTTGTGAAGTGGATCATTTCCATGACTACTAAAGAAAATGAAATAAGTCTTCGGGGAACACTCGAAAAGATCATTTACATGAACGCTGAAGACGGCTTTACCGTAGCCCTTTTGAACGTGAGCCGAAAGGGAGGAGCCGTCACAATCGTCGGCCATTTGAGCGGTGTGCGCGAGGGCGAGCAACTGCAGGCGCTCGGCAGTTGGGAGACCAACCAGAAGTTCGGCGAGCAATTCAGGGTCCACAGTTGCCAAATCATCCCTCCATCGACAACGGAGGGCATCGAGAAATATCTTGCGTCGGGGGTGATTCCCGGAATTGGGCCGGTGATGGCCGAGCGGATCGTACACCGATTCGGCATGAAGACGCTCCATGTTATGGAAGAGAGCCCGCAACGGCTCAAGGAAGTTCCCGGAATCGGGAGGAAAACCTTAAAGAAGATACTTGCAGCATGGGAGCAGCACAAAGACCTGCGCGATACAATGATCTTCCTGCAGTCGCTGGGTATTTCCGCCGCATATGCCGGGAAAATCATCAAGCAGTATGGCGGAGATGCATCACGCATCGTGCGGGAGAATCCTTACCGGCTGACCTATGACGTCTACGGCATCGGTTTCAAGCAGGCTGACGCCATCGCGATGCACATGGGTATCGCGCCGGATTCGCCGGAGCGAGCGGCGGCGGCGGTCGCGCATGTTCTCTCAGGGGCGGCGGCCGAGGGACACGTCTTTTGCCCGCTGCACGTTGTCCGCGAGCGCTGCCAGCGGCTTTTGGCGGCGCCGCCTGCCGTGATCGAGTCGGGAGTTGCCGCTCTGGTTACCGAACGAAAGGTTGTTATCGACAGGATGAATTCTCAAGACGCGGCGTATCTGGTTGCGCTTTACACGGCGGAAACCGGCGCCGCCGATTTCCTGCGAAGCCTGCGGGAAACGCTGAGGCTGATGCCGCCGATTCATGCGGGCAAAGCGACGACCTGGTTTGAGAAGCGACACCGGATGACGCTGAACGCGCGACAGCGGGAGGCGCTCGCCAAGGCGGTCAGCAGCAAGCTCCTCATCATCACGGGTGGTCCGGGCACCGGAAAGACCACGATCATCCAGGCGCTGGTCGAGATATTCCGCGCGAAAGATCAAAAAGTGGTTTTGGCGGCGCCTACCGGACGCGCCGCCAAGAAGATGGAGGAAAGTGCCGGAGCGACAGCTATGACGATTCATCGACTGCTCGAATACAGCCCGCTGTTTTCGGGCTTCTTGCGCGATCAGGCGAACCCGATCGAGTGTGACGTCCTGATCATAGATGAGGCTTCGATGCTGGATATCGTCCTCCTGTACCATCTGCTGAAAGCGGTCCCTTCTGAGGCCGGAGTCATTTTGATCGGAGATATCGATCAGCTTCCATCGGTGGGCCCGGGAAATGTGCTCAAGGACCTGATCGAGTCGCATATTGCCGAAGTGGTCCGTCTGACGGAGATTTTCCGGCAGGAGGCGGACAGCCTCATCATAGCTAATGCGCACAAAGTCAATCGCGGGGAAATTCCGATGATGCCGCGCGGCGAGGCGTCGCCGAAGAGCGATTTTCACTTCATCGAGCGCTCGAATCCCGATGAGGTTGTCGCCACCATCGAAAACCTCGTGAGTCAAAGGATACCCAATGCGTTTCATCTGGACCCGCTCCTCGACATTCAGGTTCTCAGCCCGATGCATAGAGGGCCGGCAGGCGTTGCGAATCTGAATCTGCGGCTTCAGCACCTGCTTAATCCTTCAAATCATGAAATCAAACATGGCGCCCGCGGATTCAGGCTGCGCGACAAGGTCATGCAGATACGGAACAATTATGAGAAAGAGGTGTTTAACGGCGATATCGGTCTGGTTTCCGAGATCGATCCGGAGGCCGGGCAGGTGGGGGTCGATTTCGATGGAAGAATTGTGGATTATGAACAGAACGAGCTCGATGACCTTGAACTGGCCTACGCGATATCGGTGCACAAGTCGCAGGGGTCGGAGTACCGCGCAGTGGTGATGCCGATGGTGAATCAGCATTATATGCTGCTCCAGAGGAATCTGCTCTACACGGCCATCACGCGGGCGAAGGAGCTGGTTGTTCTGGTCGGCTCAATCCAGGCGCTCTCTCAGGCCGTGAAGAACGCGAATGTGCAGTATCGGAATTCGGGTCTGGCCTCGAGATTGAAATCACATTCGGGCGGATGAGGCGAAACGGATATGGAAGAGACGGGATACGTGTATGGACGGCGAGCGGTCATGGAAGTGCTGACCTCTTCGCCCGAGCGAATAAACAAGATATTTCTTGCTGAAGGAGACCACGGCCGCATTATCAGCGAGATTCGCGAACTGGCCAAACAGCATCACATCGTTTTGAAGTTTGTCCCGAGGCGCGCTTTAGAGAAATATGTTCCACACGGAAGCGCGCATCAGGGGATAGTCGCGTCGGTCGCTCCCGTCGAATACGCCGATCCTGAAGGTATCATGCAGCCATTCAAAGGAACTACTCCCGCGCTGATCGTGGTGCTCGACGAGATATCCGATCCGCAGAATCTGGGAGCGATCCTGAGGACGGCCGAGGCCGTCGGAGTTTCCGGAGTGTTGATTCCGCGCCACCGATCGGCAGGGCTCACGCCCGTTGTTGCAAAGCATTCCGCGGGCGCCTCACAGTACGTGCCGGTTGCGCGGGTGACGAACCTCGCTCAGACCATCGATGCCTTGAATGAGAGCGAAGTATCAACGGTGGGGGCCGCCGGCGACGCCGAAAAGACCCTTTATGAGATGGATTTCGCCGTACCGACTGCGATCGTGATTGGGAGCGAAGGGGCGGGTTTGAGGCCGCTTGTCCGCCGCCAATGCAGCGAACTGGCCCGCATCCCGATGGTGGGGAAAATCGAATCGCTGAATGCAAGCGTCGCGGCCGCTGTCTTCCTTTACGAGGCCTTTCGTCAGCGTCGATTTACCTCGTCGTCGCGCTCGAGCACCTCGAATCCGCCGTAACTTCCTTTTGCTTTGTAGTTCTCAGAAATATAGTTCAGCAAAGGATTCCGCTCGAAATCCTGGAGGCGGGCATATGGTAGCGCCGCCTGATATTGTTGCCAATCGGCCAGCGGATCAAGAATGATTATTCGGGGGTTCTCCCTCCGCAACTCCTCGATCACCTCCGCCATCTGATCTTCATCATTGAGGCTCGACATGAGCATCGGGAATTTTGTCGCGTTCTCCCGTTCGCTCAGATAATACAAGAAAGGGGACGAAGGCATAACAAAGATTTTTTCGCTCTCGTCGGTGGAGGTTTTCAGGAAGAGCAGCAGCTTTTCCATGGGAGCGAGCGCCATCGATCTCTCTACTTCGCCTGAACGCGCGGCTAGCAGACCCAGCGGAGAACCCAATTCAACGACCCTTACGAGAGACGCGGACGCAATGCTTGCGATTCCAATCCACAGGGCCGGAACGAGCACGACTGCGGAAAGCAGCCTTCCGGAATATCGAGATAAGCGGCCGGACCCAAATGACGAAATGCAATAGCTGAACGTCAGCAACGCCGGCGGGAGCGCAGTGAGGAGATGGTGGAAATCCGGCCTGCCAAGCGAGGCCGCAAAACATGAGAGAGCCGCCACCGATGCAAAGAATGGGATTTGAAATTCCGGCTTTGCCGGCGATGTTTTTCTGATGATCAGTCCGAGCGGAAGCAAGACGGCGGATACGGGAGCCGCGAAAGCCATAAAAGCGTACACCACTTGCGTAGAGATGGCATTGATTATCGGGGTTCCGAAGATATCCGTAGTTCTTGCAAGCAAACCAAGCGAGTACGCGCCGTAGGGGGCGCTGTAGTTCGGATTCGCGATGCCGGCCAATTCTTCGGAAGGAAAAACGATGATCGCGTCCCAGGCGTCCTTCAACAGACCCATTGCGGCCAAACATGCAAACGTTGCTCCCACGAACAGGATCGGGCACAAAGAATAGATGGAAGCCTGGCTGACGAATTCTCTTTTGCGCGACCGTCCATCGGGCGGCGCCGAGATGACTGCAAGCCCCAACACCAGCAGCCCTCCCACGAGAAGGGGAAGTCCCTTATGGAGTTGGAGCAGTAATGTCGTTCCGGCGAAAAAACCACTTAAGCCCAGGAAGATGTATTTTCGTTCCTTCAGGAAATAAGCCATGAAGAGGGCGCCGGCTACGACGGAAAACGTGCTGGTCCAATGGTGGCCGAAAACCGGCCACAGGTTGACTCCGACTGCGATAAAGAGCAGGCATGCAACAGCCGAATAGAATTTCGACATGAACGTGCGGCCCAGCAAATATATCATTAAGGTTGTAACAGAGGCGCCCGCTATCAATACCAGCCTCAGCGAGAACAACGACTTTCCCAGCAGCACAAACGATGATATGACGAGAAGAAAGATACCCGGCGGATAAAAGACCCAAAAATCCCGGTAAATGACTTTTCCCTTCATCATCTGAAGAGCGCCATAGATATATATTGATTCGTCCGCCTGAACCCCTTGCGTTTTCCAGCAAACCAGCAGCACCCCAAGGTTTATCAAAGACAAGACGAGAGCGATCACGATGTCGGAGAAGACCCTGGTGAGAATCGTGTTTGTGGTTTCAGGCTTTTGCAGTGCGTTTTGCATAGGGAGCGGGAGTTTTTCAGCCCCCGTACTATTTCTCCTGCACCCCTTTTCGGGAAGCAGCAGTTTCCGCCTTGGTTTGCGGACAGGCTGCCGACCCCTGCGCGCTTGCGGAGGAGATCGAGGTTCCCCACCGCTTCCAGAAGACCGCGGGGATGGCGCGGCTGATGGTTTTCAAGCGGCCGAAGAAATGTTCATACGGATGACAAATGCATTTCCACAAGTAGGACGGGCTCAAGTAAAACGTGCGATATGCTTTCTTTGCCATGGAACGGATCTGCTCATTGGAAAACTGTGGCATGTCGGGCTCCCCGTTCGAATTAAGCCATCCGCTCTCGAGCATGTCCTGGTAGTATTCCGTTCCCGGAAACGGAATCATCAACTGGAACTGAGCCGTGTGGGGGTTGAGTTTGCGAGCCCAAAGAATCGTTTTCATTGCCGATTCGGGCGTCTCCCCAGGGAACCCGATCGCGAAATCTCCATGGATTCTCAGTCCGACCCGTTTCGCGTCTTCGGTGAAACGGGTCATCCGGTCCACGGACAGCCCTTTCTTGATCCGCTTTAGAACATCGGGATCGGCAGACTCGTAGCCGACGTGTAGATTTCGACATCCGGCTCGTTTCATCAAGCGGAGTGTTTCGTAGCTCACATCGGCCCGCGCATAACACGACCAGGGTAATGTAATCCCGGCGCTGAGCTTCGCCTCGCTAAAAGCGCGGGCGCGCTCCCCCACAAACGTATCGTCCTGTATCATCACCGAGCGAATCTGCGGCATCTCTTTGGAGATAACTTGGAATTCCTCCACCACGCTCGGAATACTTCGCACGTTATAAGCGGGGCCTTTTATATACGTATAGACCCAGAGGCAATAAGTGCATCGGCCCCACTTGCAGCCTCTGCCGGTCATGATATCGATAAAAGGATAGTATTCGGAGGGCGCCTTATACGAGCGGATATTGACATGATCGCGGAAGAAGCGCGATACGAATGGGATCGCATCGAGGTCGGCCCCCGAGAGATTCGGGCGGACCGGGTTGGAAACGATCGCGTCGCCATTCTTCCAAACCAAATTCTGAATCTCGCCCGGCTGACGGCCTTCGGCAAGTTCGCCGACCGGGTGATCGAATTCTCCTCGAATTAGCTTGTCGATCACCTTCGTCCTCCCAAGCGTCTTTTCCGGCGCTATCGATGCGTAGGGGCCGACTATGACAGCCTCGCATCCGAGCGCTTGAACGATGGGATCGGCAAACTCGATGTCGTTTGTCTCGCTCATGCGGCCACTGTACAGGACGAGGAGGTCGGGCTTGTATTCCTGAATGATCCGCCGGGTTTCGTCGTGACTCAGGTAGTTGGCGGGAGCATCGACGAGCTTAACATCGTGCCCCTGTCCTTCCAAGTAAGCGCCGCAATAGCCGAGCAGGATCGGATACCATTGCGTCGCGGACAGAGACACGAAGTCACAGCGCGCATTGCGCATATACTCGGGGAGGTAGGGCGGCGAGAGCAACAGGATTTTCATGCTTTACCTCTAATATGAGAATTCAATTCGTTTCCTTTGTCTTTGAGCTTGCATACCATATCGAGCGTAAAATAATGTAACGTTCATTCGCATTATGTTTGATAGGGGCATAGCCGGGAATCGACGAGCCATTTCGCTCAAACTCGGCGTAGTTTTTCGGCCCGTCACGCGCGTCATCAATGAGGATAAAATCCGGATGGTACCGATTCACGATAAAATCGATGTTTTCGGTCAACCACGTTCCGCCAACGCTCTTTCGGCCAGTCATACAGGAAATAAGCTGCGGGTAACTGGACGCGATCAGATCGTCAGCGTCGCTCATTTCCTCGATATCTTCGAGAATTTTGACGTAACTCGTATTCTCAGGAGCCGACCTGATTCGAAGCAGATTCCACGCGTTGGCGCCGGTAAGCGTCAGCACGAGGCAACCTCCGACGGCCAAAAGCCAGCGGTTTGAGCGAGACTCGAAGGAAAGCGGCTGCCAGGATTTGAAAAAGGGCCGGAGCGCAAAAGCCAAGGCGGTCGGCGTAACGGCGAGCATATGCCTGATTTCGATGCCGTAATTGAATGCCGGAATAACGAAGAGAAAAATCGCTATTGCCGCAGCAAAGAATGCCCCTCCCGGGGTGAGGCTCATGAGCACCAGGAATACCGCAAGAATGCCAAATGAGGGAAATCCCCTCAGCCACTCGAACTGCGACTGGGCAGAGCCGAGCGCATGTACAAAACCGAATGCGCTCGAGCCTGAATTGTACAACAGCATGCGAAAAAACGCCCACGGGTGCGCCTGTATTTCATCCCCGATTTCAGGATTAACAAGGGTTTTTGGGCCTACGCCCGATAACGTGAGCCTGCAGAACAAGCGGCTCAACTCCCACCATTTTATATCGCCCAGTAGGGGCTCTCCTTCGACTTCGACATATGAGCCGTGCGGAACAGGAAGAAAAATTCCTGAACTCGCATGGTATCTCGAATACAAGATTGAAAGATTGCTCAGACTATCGGGCAAAGCAGGAAGCAGATTGGGCAGAATCCGCCAAACCAGGACCGCCAGAAACAAGCACGCAGCGGCTACGCCTGCCCGAACGTGGAAGCTTCGCAGTTTATGCACGAACAGAAATCGCATTGCGGCCATGCCTATAACAATCAGAGCGAGAAGCGCCGATTCGGGCCGGCTCCAGAACATGAACGCCAGTGAAGTCAAAACGAGAAGAATTCTCAAGTTCCGCCTGATATCCTGCACAAGAACGGAAGCAGCCAGAGTCAAAAAGGCCAACCCGCCGGGAACAGTTATCGCGCCGAGTCCGAACAGCAGGAAATGGGCCGGCAGAAGAGCGACGATTGCGCCCAGCAAAAAGATATGCGGGCCATCTCTGAAGCTCTTGTCCGTCATGTTACATGCCACCGAAACGATCAGATAGATCAGAATCGCCGCAGCTATCGTATTATAGACGTATAACGAGTAGAAGTTTGGACCAAAGATCAAAAAGAAATAGCTTGTGATCAGAATCAGAATGGGATGCTTTTCCACATAAGAAAGCGTCCCGCCGACGTAGTCGGCGCTGAAATAATCGGCGGCCCATCCCTTACCGCTAACCAGATTTGCAGCCGTATGATAGTATACCGGCGTATCTCCCAACTGCACGTTCAGATGGCTGGGGTACGGCGAGAGCGGCATCGACACAAGCCAAAATGCGGTCACGATTGCAAGGAACATGAGCGAGCGGCGCTCCCAGACACCAAAGCGCGCAATCAATTCTCTAAATGCGTTAACCTTGGTCTGCCACGCAATTGCGGCAATGGAGGCGAGCAAGAGATAAGCGAGAATGCGGGAAGCAAATGGACTCGGCAATGACAGGGAAATCATCTGTAGTCCGGCAATGAAAACGGAAGACACGAGAAAAGCGCCTGCAAACAGGAAAGCGGCAGGCCAGTGCGGCAGCTTCCTCTCGGAAAACAAAGCCAGCAATTCAAGAGCGGGAACGATGAGGATGAAGATACCGAATAGCCCCTGGAGAATGACCAGCACGTAATCCATGATCTATTCTCCGTTCTTCCTGCAGGTGAGCGACACGAGGGGCGCCCAGCCGTGGCGGGAGAGCCTTTCGCCGAAAACACGATCGGTTATGCTGGCAAGCCCGAACCAGTGGAAACTCGATTCAACTGAGAAACCTGCATTCGCAAATAAGCTCGCCAGGCTTGAAGCGTTGATACCCTTCTCCTGCCATTCAGCCAGGTGGTACAGCTCGTCCGTGATTTGCTCGCTGGCTTCCCGGTATTTCGAGCCGGAATCGCGGAGGCGCCGGTAGACGGCCAACGGCAATCTAAACCGCCTGCAGAAGAGGCTGTCTATATCATGATCGGAGTAAAACAAGCCGCCGGGCTTCAGGACTCGAGCCGCTTCCATTACCAAGTCATCGAAAGAATACAGGTGATGAAGCACCGCAAAACACGTCACCACATCAAAGCTGCCATCGGAAAATGGGAGATGATCGACATCGGCGGCGACACCGGCGTCAAAAGCTTGGGAATTGGCAACGAGGATTCCCGACGACATGTCCGTTCCCACCCGAAGCGAAAAAAGACTTTCCGCGCATCGAGTGACAAAGCCGCTTCCGGAGCCGATATCCAGGAGGCGCCCCCCCGGCGCGCTCCGGCGCAAGTTTTCCAGTTTGCCTCTCAGCCACATCTCCAAGCGGGGCGAGCGTCTTCCATCGATTTCCTCATACGCGCCCGCAATCGCATCGTACAACCGCCGATTGGCCATTTTCACCCTGCTACGGGTGTCCTGGTCTTTTGCCTGCCGACCGCTATGCCTGTTCATGATGCGCTTTCGCTAACTTGATTGGTTCAATCACAGAAGACCCTCGCGCCTGTAATACTCGAAGGCGCTTCCTACAGCTTCTTCGAAAGTTCTAGCCGGATGCCAGCCCAGCTCGCGCCGCGCTTTTTCGGAACTGAAATATTTATAGCCGAATGTCTCTCTCACTATTTGAGGAGTGACAAGATTGACCTGGTCGCCGCCGGCAGGAGCCAGCAGGTTCAGCGCCGTTACCGCCAGAACGGCGGGATAATAGGCGATCGAGGGCAGGGTCATCAGCGGCCTCTTCACCTGCAAAACCGCGCTGATTCTATTTACAAGCTGACGGTATTCCATATTCTCGGAGCACAAGATGTACCGTTCTCCGGGACGACCATTTCGCGCAATCAGTATCAGCCCTTCCACAACATCCTCAACCGAGACAAAGCTTGTTCCGCCTGGAGGAACAAACCGCATCTTTCCTTCGTATACCGACTTTATGACCGAGCCGGAATTCAGCTTCCGATCGCCGGCGCCGTAAACGGTGGCGATATTCGCGATTGAGACATCAAGCCCCTTCCGGACGTACTCCAGAACCTTTTCCTCCGCCATTTTCTTCGTATACGCATAAACATTATCTTTCGAGATGGGAGGTGCAGCAGCCTCATCGAGCACCTTTTCCGAAGTGGTCGAAAACCCAAGCACCGCACATGCGCTCAGATGAACCACCTTCTTGACGCCCGCCCGATGCGCAGCCTCCAGGATGCGCTCGGTCCCTTCCACGTTCACTTCGAACGCTTGTGGGTAATCTTTTTTATCGAATGAAACACAGGCGGCACAGTGAAAAATGAGGTCGCAGTCGTGAAGAACCGCTTGAAAGCTTTTCGGATTCAGGATATCCCCCCTGACATACGATAGCCCCTCACCCGACTGTTCCGTCGGATTCCGCGCCAAAGCGTAGACCCGGTTGCCGTCCGCCACAAGCCTTTTGCACAGGTTGCTTCCGATAAAACCTGAGGCGCCTGTAACGAATACATTCATTTTATTTCAAGGACCCTCTTCAGGAATCGCCTCTTCGCGCTCTCAGGCATCCAGCTTCTGAGCTATAATTTTGTATGACAGAAACGCCTGTTTCAGGATTCTCTTACGTTTACTATTTACCAGCATCTCTTGAACAATAATCGATGAGAGATTTATGCCCGTCTTCTTTATAATGTCGCCGATAAGAGACAGGTTCGTGAAGTAGAGGTCGACCTGATAATTCATCGCCTTCAGATGACGACTCACCTCGAACAAATCGAGATATCCATGGAACTGGTGATATTCCGCGAGGAGAAGGTCGCGGTGGCGACGGTTCTTGATGCGCGCAAGAGATATGTACGCCCGCGCAAGCAAGCTGTCTAGAGGCTCGTGATCCAGGTAGAGGATGCCGCCGGCATTCAGCAATCGATCCGCCTTATTTAGGAATGCCGCCCAATCAGCGAAATGGTGTAAGACGCTGTACGCCGTTATCAACTCGACTTTATCAGGAAGCGGGAAGTCAGACAGAAAGTCGCCGATGTAAAAGGTGACGCCCGGATAGCGTTGTCTTGCGACCTCGATGTTCCTTTCCGCGATGTCAATAGCGAAAATGTTTTGCGCCAGGGCATGACTCATGATATGAGCCAGCAGGTGACCTATTCCGGTGCCAATATCCAGGACGCGAACGGAGTGGTGCGCTGGTAAACGGGTGAAGCAGTCTTCGATGGTTGTGGCAACTCGAGAGGCCACGTAGGGGATATCTGCGAATTGCTGAAAATCAATTGATACCTCGGGCGAAATATTGTAAAGATTCCTGTTGGCTTCCGCAACCTGCTTATGGTCGTGGCGGTTCTTGTTTGAAGACATCCTTATGTCCAACCGGCAGGGCCGCCTCATGCTTGCTAATTTTTGCGAGAAACTGTTGAATGAAATCTTTATCCGTTGCACACAAGCATTTCTGCCAATAATCGGCAAAGTAAGGGTTCTGCAGGGCGATCGTTCTGATTTCATCGAGACTATTCTCAAAAACATTCCCGAACGAAATATGAATATAAGGACAGGGAAGCACATCTCCGTAAGGGGTTATGTAAAGGATTTCCTTGATCGCGCCGCAGCCCCACTTCAGATAATTGGCCTCGAAATCAGTGCGCACATACGGATACTTCTTTTGAAGATTTTCGAGATATTCCAGGTCGTCTTCCGTCAATACCACATCAGGGCTTCCCGCCCACTCGCCGACCGGAACCGCTAGCGAAAGGCAAAGGGTGAGCTTTCTTCTGCACACCCACTCGAAGAGCTCCTCGATTCCTTCCGATCTGATATTCTGATGGGAAAGGACGGTGCCAACGGTTACATTGCATCCGTTGGCAAGTGCCGCCTCGATCCCCCTCATCGTTTTCTCGAAGGTTCCCTTCTTGTTTCTGATACTGTCGTGATCTTCAGCCTGCATGCTGTCGAGGCTGATGGTGAAAATGTCGACGCCTAATCTTCTGAGCGACCGAGCCCGCTCGGGCGTAAGCAGCGTCCCATTAGTAGTAACGGAGATGACGTTTTTATAGGGCATTGCCGCCCGGATCAAATCCTCCAATTGCGGAAAGAGCAACGGCTCCCCGCCCTGAAAAGAAAAGTTGACCGCGCCCAGTTCGTTAGCCTCCTTCATGACCCGGCGATAATCGTCAAGCTCCATTTTTCGGCGGTCGCTGGAGGTGAAGGCGGTGGCAAAGCAGTGCTTGCACGTGAGGTTGCATTTATCGGTGATATTGAAATCCACATACCGAAGCGGGCTCTTCTTCAAGATCAGGATTTTGAAAAAAGTCAGGGCAAGCCGCGCCATCATTACCGGCTTATGAGGCCGGAAGGCGTACTTGAAGTTCATGAGGTATTTTTGGGTATTCATTCGTCTAATTTGTCAAATACATCTAATTCGTGTTCCAACATGTCGGTTGCGGCTTTGCCGCGCTCTATTTAGCTTGTGGAAATCCCGGCGCATGAAAGCCGCGAACATGTATGAGAATGACGAAAGCTTCGAGTTCGGCATCACACTGTTTCCGGCTTGTCGGAGGCGGTCATTCCGGCTGGCAAACGGGCATATGAGCTGCTCTGCCGGAAAAAAGGATAGCTTAACCCTGTCATCAGCAACAGCAGCAGTGTCATGAGAAAACTCTTAAGAACAGCGGAAAAAGAATAATGGCGTGGGTCACCGGGGAGTTTGACCGAAGCGAAAACCCGGTTGGTCAGAAGGAGGAGGAGCAGGAGGAAGAGAATGGCGAAGAAAACGAGATCGACCCGAAAGAGAGTCAACAGTGAGCCGGCGACTAATGCCCACACCAGGAGCATCCATGGCAAAAGCAGTTGCTGAGCGATACGGGTGCCGTGCATCAGCTTGCAAAAGGTATCCATTTCCGGCAGTCGATACAGGAAACGCAGGGATTCCCGCAAGAAGGCATTGCCTTTGCGGAATTTGTGCTGAAGGAATTCGGCATACGTTTGCGGGCTTCGTGTCTCCCGGGAAATCGCGTGCCGCGAATAAACGGTTCTGTAACCAAGAGTATTTGCCAGATAGGCGATGTAAATATCATCGGCGACGACATCTTCGGGGAAGGCCGACAACAAGCTCCGCCGGAACCCATAGCATTGTGCGATGACAATTGACGCAGTCCACACTTCGCTTTCGAGGAAGCGCCCTTTGTTTTGGGCATCCCAATAATAATGTTCAAGATCAAGCGTGTCGAGGGGGTGTGAATAGGCCCCGACCACACGGATGTCGGGCGAAGCTTCGAACTCGGCAACTATCCATTTCAGTGCATCCGAGCTCAGGCGGGCGTCTACGTCGGTATTGATGACGAGATCGCCGCGCAGTTGCGGCAGCGCGAAGTTGATTTGATTGATTTTGCCCTTGCGAGGGCACCGGATGACCCGGAAAGGCTCTTCCTGATTGAGAGCGTTTTCCAATATAGCAAGGGTTTCGTCGGTCGAGCCGCCGTCGGCGAATACCACCTCGAGGCAATCGGACGGATAGTCGAGAGCCCTTAAATCGTTAAGTTTGTCCAGAATTTGGCTCTGCTCGTTGAAACAGGGAACGATGACCGATATCATCGGCCAGGATTCAGGAAATGCCGGCTCCTTCCTGTTCTGAAAGAGTCCCTTGAAGGCGATAAACAGGAAGTAGCCGAACATCATCCAGCCGATAAAAAGGGTGAGCCCGAAGAAAAGCAGTTCAAGCAACCACATGCCTACACCGTCGTATTCAGCCGAATATCCATCCTAAATCGCAACTTCCGAGTTTCTATTGTATCATAGTACTGCCCAAGAAAGAAGCTAAAAGGGCGCTTCAGGCGTCGCTCAACAAAGAGGTTTCGGCCACCGTTTTGCCGTTTGCCCAGCTACATCGACGGCTTTAAGGCGTCCTTCCGCTTATACAAATAAAACCGCCCAATTTTATAGTCGAACGTGTAGTTGCTCGATACATACTCGCCGATCGGCGGGAATTGTCGGAAAAACTCCAAAGCTATGACCGGATCGGGATTTGTATCATAATAATGGTCGTAAATGTAGTACTTCGGTTTCTTTTCAATCAAGGCAGCCGCCATCTCATACTGCTGTCGAGAGGAGACGGCGTCGAAAATAAAATAGCGGTGCCTCGAGGGGAAAGGCATTCCGGTGAGGAAATTGAACATATTGATCGCGGGACCGCCAAAAAGATAATCCCCTTGTGCCGCATTCTCCCGCAGATAGCTAACCACCGTCTCAATATCTTCGAGAAATGCAGCATTAATATAGATGCCGCCACGCTCGATCTCCATCTTTCCGAAAACGACATTACCGCCTGCAGGAAACGCGCTTTTCGAATAAGCTTTATTCGATTGGTATTGATCCATGACTATTGCGAGAGGTTTTCCGACAACGAGGAGAAGCAGCGGCAAGGATGCTGCCGTCAGTATTGCCAGTTGTCTTGTCTTTCCAAGATAACCGGCATTCCTGAAAGAGCATGAAGATTTATGGTGCACGATATACAGCAGATATCCCGCAGCCGCAAGCCATGGGAATATCAGCATCTGGTAATGATACCTGTCCACGAGGATTATCAGGCTCAGGTAACTGAAAGCGCCATAAACCGCAATCGCGAGAATGCCCGCCGCTTCTTTTTCGTTGAGCAAGTCGCCCTGGAAATACATCCTCCTGTAAATAATGGGGAACAGGACAGCTTCCAAAGCGACCGGCAGATAATACATAGGCACGAAACCCGAATCCAGCGGAAAAAACATGAGGTAAGACATGACGAGGAGCGAGGCGACAGCTATGATGCTGGCACAGAGCATCCTTCGTGAACCACTGAAAATGAGAAGAAGTATGACTGCACCGCACAACGCGCACATCACTGCGGCAAGCAAAACAGAGTGAGCTGATAAAGAAGGCAGTCGAAGAGCCTGGAAATAGCCCTGCTGAAAACTTTGCTGCTCCGGATGTGTGATCGTGATTATCTGAAAGAAAGTCTTCCATCCAATTATCGTCGAAAAATGAATATACCATGGGAGAATCGGAACTAAAAAGCCTATGCCCAGCCCCGCTTCCCGTTTAAGGAGGAGCATGAATAACCGGCGGTAATCGGTAGTTGTATCATCTCTTTCGATCCGCCGAAGAAAAATCATGATAATCAGCAGGTTGAAAGCGAAGACGGGCAAGAAGAAGACAAGAAAATTTTTTATTGAGAGGCCTTCAGTTGTTGCCATTGTTCGCCTGAGAAAAACAAGCGGCATGAGAACGGCGCTAATGACAAAAAGTACTGCATACGAGAGGAACACAAGCAATTTGAAGTAACCGGACCGTGGTTTGGCTTCAACCTGCCAATTCTCAAAGAACAAAACGGCTATGGCGACCAAAAGCGCCACCGCAATAAGATAGAACAGTCCTATATGTTGTCTGAAAGTGAAAGCCATACCCAAGGCCGCCCCGCAAAGAAGGAGCAACAACGTGTTGTTTTTCATCGTTTCCTGGTACTCGAGAAACGCCAGCAGAGCAAGCAGTCCAAAACAGTTTGAAAACCACCCGCCGTATGGAATGTTCAGGATTAGATTTCCCCAGAGAACTGACACAAACGCGACAGCCATGGCGAAAGGTACAGGCATAATTTTCTTTGCAATCAGAAACAGGATAGCTGTGGAAAGCGTCAGTACCAGCGCAAGGAGAAGCTTCATTGAATAGAGATTCATTCCAAACAGTTTGAGTGCAATCGCTCCGGCATAAAAGAGGCCAGGGGTGTCATTCTGCCAGAGATCGCGATATGGAACATCTCCCATCAGCACCCTTTCGAAGACGTACATATGAGAGCCGAGATCGGCAAAAGCGCGGTAAAAATCGAGATCGATCATCGAGATTGTGAGATAAAATAGCAGACTCGATGCGATGATTACAAGGAGATGGATGTGGCGCTTTAAGAAGCTGGATGATCTCAACGTGAGAGAATTGGGCGAGATCTCTGCCTTCATGCCCGACCCCTTTGTTTCAATCGGCCCCAGAGCAGCTCGGCAACTAACAGTATCAAGCCAGCAATGCCAAGCCCGATCCCCCAGCGAAAGCTTGCCGGCATGAACTTTATTCTGATCTTGTGGGGCCCGGCTTCGACGAACACCCCCTTGAAAGCATGATTCACGCGCAGCACGTCCGACTTGGTTCCGTCGACCCATGCCTGCCAGCCGGGATAATGGCAATCCGAGACCCATACGATCCCGGCCTGAGGGGCCTCGACATCAATTTCGATATTCTCATGATCAAGTTTCACCGACCGTATGGGATCATTTCCTGGAAGAGCGACATCAATCAGCTTCTGTTCCGTTCCGCCACTGGGCCTTTCTTGCAGAAACACAGTCGAGCTCGCATTGAAATCCGCCCCCTCGACTTTGCTCAGAAGGTCGGCCGGGCCATTTATTAAATCCCACTGAGGCGCGAAACCGGCGATTTCGAGCGCGCGCAGGTTTTCATAAACTTTTGCTGCTCCCAAATCCTTTACCAGGCGATACCGCGGCTCTATTGGATCTTTTCGAAGGCGCCCTTCGATCCAATCGGCGGCCCCATCGGAAAAGACAATATACCTTGCGGAAAGCATGTCGAACATCTTTTCATTAAAAGGGCGTCCGGCAAGTTGAAACCTCCCGTAATACCAGTTCCTGCCGGTCAGATAATTGCAGAATTCCTGGTAATGCCGCAGGCTCAGCGGCTCCCAATTGGTGGTGACGGGCCGTTCAAAGAGCGATCCGAATTTCTCGGGAACTTCCGGCGAACCGTAAAACCCCATCCCCCAGCCGTTCTCTATGTGCGCGCGCCCTGCGGGAGATAAAACTGCGGCAACGGCCCGGTTATACAGCTTTTCTTTGGGCTTCACCTTCATTGGAAACGGCAGCAGGTTCCTGTACCAGAATCCGCTTTCTCCGAGAATAACAAGAATGAGCAAGAGCGTCAGATATTTCCGCTCAAATCTCCTTCCGTTTCTCGTGGCCATGATAAGCGCTGAGATGAGCGCAAGGTGAATGACAATCAACCCGAGAACAAGAAAGAACCAATCCTTCACCAAAAAGATACCGGCGCCGGCGAAGACCGCTGAGATTATTATAAGGAGCCCACACAGTCGAAGCACGTCGAGACGCTTTAATTTTCCCGCGACCTCGGAATCAATCGCCGCGCTCAAGCCGGCTCCAGCCAACAACGACAAGCTGAAATAGAAAAGAATCCGTAAACGAATGGGAGTGGTGAACCAGTTTCCGGAGGGGAAATAATCCCAATAAAATCGGTAAAAAGGTGCATTTGTGCCCAAGGAGAGAACGAAAGAAAGAAGTCCAATCAACAGGAAAAAGAGGGATATGCCCCGATCCTGCTTCCGAAGGAATGCAAGCGGAACCACAATAAGAAAGAGAGACCACGGCGGGATCGGATTGCGGCCGTCAACCAACGTAAAGGCTCCGGAATAATCGACCATTCCCTTCAGCCACGGAAGAAAAGCGTTGGCTTGGGGACCGTACACCTCGGACATCTGCGGTGTGAGCGTCCCGAGCGAGCGCGCGCTGAGACCGACGAGCTCATAAGTCGGTAGAAGTTGCGGCCCCGCAAGCATTGCCGCCGTTACTCCGGCCAAAAGCAACATCGCCAAAACCTTGAGCGTCGCCCTCGGATTCTTGTCTTTCCAGTTGTGCTGCAGCAGGCGAAAGAGAAGAAATGCCGCCATAACTTCGTAAACATACGCCGTCGCCTGTGCGAAGCCTGCCAGGAAGATCATTGAAACCGAGAGGGCCAGCCAGCCGACTCGGGCAAGCGTCGGTTTCTCCACAATCCTCTCGGAGAAATACATTCCGGCGGGCAGCCAGCATATCGTCATGAAGTTTCCGGGGAACAGGACAAATTCATACATCCTCGGGTTGAAGACAAAAGCGAGGGCCGCGACCAGCGCTCCGGCAAAATGAGCATCGGGAAAAATGCGTTTGACGAAAAGGTAGAGAAAGACCGCGGCCAGGCAGAGGTGAAACAACGTGGAATAGCTTATCGCCGCTTCCGCGGACATGAGCAGGAACAGCACGTTGGGAGGATAGAGCGCCCCTCCCTGCAAACCCGCCAGCGTCGGAAACCCGCACCCCTGAAACGAGTTCCACAAGGGGAATCTCCCACTCGCCAACCGCCGGAAGACATAATCGTACTCCGGCAGGTAGTAGTTGTACATGTTATGGGCCCACAGCCCGCAATCCTCCACCGAGCGAGTCGTCAACTGCAGCGGCCCATAGTTGAAAAGCCAAAAAAGAAAGAGCACGCAGATCAGCACCAGAGGCGGCAAATAATGTTCAGCTTTTCTCATTGAACCAATTGTTCCCGCTTTTGAACAAAGGGAATTCAGCCCGCCAACAGAGGACTGAAGCAAAGCAAAAGAGACGAGGAAATACTCCTGGTTTTCTGGAGGATGGCGGATTATTTCGACAGGAGGTTGGGAAAGATACGACACTCGCAGTAAAGAAAAAAATGTAACTTCGGCGCTCGGACAATTTCACCCGCTCTGCTCTTTAAAGCTTTATCACAATTTGATTTAACTATACAGAGTTCGCAGAGAAAAAGTCAAGCAGCCGGCTCGTCGTCACTAGCTGATTCTCGCATCGAAGCGAAGAGGGCACGGTTGACTTTAACTGCATTCTTGAATAGAATATCCGGAGACTGAGGAATAGCCGCCGGGAAAAAATAACAACCATTCGCATACACGAAAAGGCCTTGCAAGCTTATATCTTAACGCTCCCCAGTAAGACCTCTCGAACATGACTCAAAAAGTGCTCTTGATACGGCCATGGATGATTGTTTCGCCACGCATGTCGGCATATTTTACAGTGATACCGCCGCTGGGAATCGGGTATGTGGCCGCTGCGCTTGAGCAAGCAGGTCGCGAGGTCCGCTTGCTGGATATTGCAGCCGAAGGATGGAGCACGTTACTGCCTTCGAGCGTGCATCCCGATCTGAGCGATGAGGGAATGCCCGAAGAAGCAGTAGTAGAAATATTCAATGATTTCCGCCCCGATCTTATCGGAATCTCAAACTCCTCGACTCCTCAGTTTCCAAGCGCTCTTCGAGTCGCTCGCCTGGCGAAACGCGTATTGCCCAAAGTCCCTGTGGTGATGGGGGGCGTGCACCCTTCAAGTGTTCCGCAGGAGGCCATTTCGGAAGAGGCAGTGGATTTTGTTGTGCGTGGTGAGGGAGAAATACCGGCAGTTGAGTTATGTGAAGCACTGGGAGGAACGCGACCCCTTTCTGAAGTCGGCTCACTCTTGTGGAAAGCAAATGGGAAAGTCTGCAGCAATCCTCTTGCGAGGGCATTCGAGTTGACGTCATTAGTGCCTGCATACCATCTGCTTCCAATGGAGCGTTATTTTGAGGCGGCCGCACTGGACACTACGGTGCGGGGAGGACATGGCCGCCGCTGGGCGCCGATCCTGACAAGTCGAGGATGCCCATACAGATGCAATTTCTGCAGCGTTCATCTTCTGGAAGGCAGAAAATGGCGCGGCAGACCGCCTCAGCATATAGTCGCTGAAATGGAACAGTTACACGAGAATTATGGGATAAGCGTCTTTACGATCGAAGACAGCAATTTCACGTTTGATATCAAGAGGGCAGTTCAAATATGCGAGCTAATAGCCCAACGCCTTCCGGAGGCGACCTTCTCGCTTCCAAATGGAATCAGAGCCGACAGGATACCTCAGGAACTCGTTGATGCGCTGGCGCGGGCCAATTGCTCGGAAGTGACGGTCGCCATCGAGCATGGGGACCAGGAGTTTCTCGATAGCGTGATAAAGAAACGGCTGAAGTTGAAAGGAGTTGTCGAAAGCGTTCGGCGCGTTCGCAGGAAGGGCATTCCGGTAAGCGGGTTCTTTATTCTCGGCATCCCTCCCGAGACAAAGCAAACCCTGTGGGCGACCTGGAAAATGGCGCTCAAACTGGCAAAGATCGGGATGCTGCCTCAGCTAAACATCGCGATGCCGATGCCAGGCACTGAAATGTATGAACATGCTCTTACTAATGGCTTCATAGCTCATCCTCTGCAGGCAACGGACTATCTCGTCATCGCCGAAATGAGGCCGCTGATTGACGGTCCAACCTTGAGCGGACACAGTCTTCTCAGAGCCAAAACAGGTATTTACCTTACGGCCCTGATAACGGCATTTGTTTTCAATCCGAAGTATTTCTTCACCTTCCCGTTCATCCGGTCAACACTCCGAGATTTTTCCAGCTTCAGAACTTTCAAGCGCAGGCTCCGGAAGATACTGGGATTATTAGGTTTTTCAAGAGCTTCTCTTGAACGTCGTGCAGAAGCGACACCGGAAAAGAGCGACAAGGCTGCGACATAACGATACGTCAATCATGCTCTCCGGAATCATGATTAGCCCAACTTTCACCGCCCATCAAAATTTCGCCCTCATTGAGCATCCGGGATTTTCCTGCACCACGCTCCAATATTTAAATCTCAAAGAGACCGCATTCTCCTGATTTCGCCTCATGCGCGGGTTTGACTTTATTATGGTGTATCGCATAAAATGATGCGGAGTTTCTACATTTTCATGTCCCTTTCGCAGGTGGCGGGAGGTCGAGTTGAACACAGACGTTCTCAAAAGGATTTATGATGGAAGGAAGTTCATCGCAACTCTGCGAGAAACCTGCTGATAGCGTTCTCCTCGTCCACTCCCGCGATTCCATCAAAGGCAGCATCTACTACGTACTCTTCTTCTTGTCCGGGATGTCGGCGCTGATTTACGAGATCGTATGGACGCGCAGGCTCACGCTCATTTTCGGGATCACCGTCTATTCCATCAGCACGGTGCTCGTTGCGTTTATGGGCGGCCTGGCCCTCGGCAGCATCCTCGTCGGCAGCCGGATAGATAAAAGGCGAGACCCGCTCCGCGTCTATGCTTTTTTTGAAATCGGGATCGGTATTTGCGCATTGCTGCTCCCGTTCGCGCTCTCGGCACTGAACCCGGCTTACCGGTTCCTTTACCAGACGATGGAAGCGTCCCCCTATCTGATGAGCCTCGCGAAATTTCTCATGTCGGCCGGAGTCCTCATCGTCCCCACAACCATGATGGGAGCTACGTTGCCGGTACTCTCGAAGTTCATCGTGAAACAGATGGACCGGTCAGGCGCCGCAGTCGGCTCTTTGTACGCCGTCAACACTTTGGGCGCGCTCTCAGGATGTTTCCTCGCCGGCTTCGTCTTATTGGGATGGATCGGGGTCAGCCGCTCGGAATGGCTCGCCGTCTCCATAAATATCCTGATCGGAATAGCGGCCCTGATAATATATTACATGATCGGCCCGAACCTTCCCGCAGACGATCCTGAAGAGCTCCCGGCCCGCGAAGCCGAAGACAGCACGTATCATCCGGCAAACCTGCGGCTTATTCTCCTGATCTTCGGCCTTTCCGGGATGGCGGCGCTGGCATACGAGGTCTTATGGTCACGAATCCTGGTGTTTTTGCTCGGAAGCTCCATCTACTCTTTTTCCATGATTCTCACGGTGTATCTGCTGGGCATCACCGGCGGAAGCTTCCTTTTCTCACGACATGTAGATGGCATAAAGAAACCGCTGACGGTTTTCGGATGGCTTGAGATACTCATCGGTCTGACCGTGCTCGCCGGCCTCGTGCTTTTCCAGCGGCTGCCGTTCAGCCCCTATTCGCTGAAGTCCAATCCCGTCGCCTTCATCGCCATCAACTTCTTCAGCACCGCAATTGTCGTCTTGCCACCGACCCTCTTGATGGGGGCGGTGTTTCCGCTCGTGGTGAAGATTTATGCGCGGCGGCTCGGCACGCTCGGAAGACAGACGGGTACGGTATACGCCGTCAACACGGTCGGGGCAATCATCGGCTCATTCATTGCCGGATTCATCCTGATCCCGCTGTTCGGCTCCAAGAACAGCATGCTTGCGCTCATCCTGTTGAGCATCTGCTGCGGACTCGGTCTGCTGTTTCTCGCGGTCAGGGAGCGCGAATCCGGCGCGTTGAATTATGCGGCCGCCGTTCTCGTTGTCCTTCCCATGGCCGGTTTTCCCATCGGCAACGATCTGATGGAGACGCTTTCGGTCCGCCTGATGCAACAGCGAACGAATCGAGATTGGAAGGTAATCGCGTTTAATGAGGATGCCACGGCCGCCGTCGCCGTTGCGGAGGATGAAGAAGGCACGCGCCTGCTGACGGTCAACGGCATCTCGATGACGTATCGCCACGCCGAGACGCAGTTGATGGCGCACCTCCCGCTCGCGATGATGCAGAATCCGAAGAAAGTCCTGATCATATGTTTCGGGATGGGGACGACGTTCGTTTCGGCCAGACACGCGGGCATGGACGTCGATTTCGTCGAGTTGTGTCCGGACGTCGTGGACTCCTTTCAATATTATCAGGAAGACCCATCGATGCTGACCGAACCCGGCGCGCGCGGAATCATTGCCGACGGGCGCAACTACCTTTTGCTTTCAGACAAGAAATATGATCTTATCACCATAGACCCGCCGCCGCCGCCCTACAGCGCGGGCACGGTCAATCTGTATACCAAGGAGTTCTATGAATTGTGCAAGCGGCGGCTGTCGCCTGGCGGCATCGTCTGCCAATGGATTCCAATACCGGCATCCACGGAGGCGCAATACAAGATGCTGGTGCGGACGTTCATGGAGGTGTTCCCGCACACGTCGGTCTGGGGATCGGTCAACCGGCTGGGCACTTATCTGCTGGCGACGCCGGAAAGGCTTGATATCGACAGAGGCGCTTTTGCCGCCTACTTCCTCAGGCCGGAAGTCAGGGACGACCTCTCTCTGTACATGAAGGAAGCGCCCGGCGCAAAAGACATGTTCTCGCTGCTCCTGCTCGATGAGGATTCCGCGAAATACTATGTGCAGGGCGCACCGGTATTAACCGATGATCTCCCCTTGATCGAATTTCCGCTGTTTCACGTCAAGCCGTACGACGAGATCATGAGCATGTCGCTGATCTATGGGCGGTAGACCCTGCCATTGATTCTTATTCTTGAAGCGGCGTGATATTTTCCAACTCATTCTGGAAATCCGTCGGGATCACATGCAGCAGCCAGCCCTCGCCGCGAGGGTCCTCGCGGACGATCGAGAAATCTCGCACAGCCTTTTCATTGATTTCGACGATTCTCGCGCTGAACGGAGCGCGCAGATTGAACACGCGCATATTCGAGCCGGTTATGGTGGCAAAGGGCAACCCTTGGGGAACGGTCTCCCCGATTTTTGATATCTCGATGCTCAACGGCGCGCCAATCGTGGCAAGAAAACCGGGTTCAACGCCGAAATACATGGTGCCATCGGGAAGCATCCGCGCGTAGGTCTGGTTGAAGAAGCTGCGAATCTCGTCGGTGGCCGCGACCTCGACCGGTTCTTCGGCGCCCTCAGACACCTTCTTCACTTGTGCCGCGTTCTTCACAACGGTCCGCAGCTCCTCTTTCGTGAACGGCTTCGCGATGTAATCGAATGCGCCCTTGCGCAATGCCTGCAGGGCGGTTCGCATCGTGGCATAGCCGGTGATCATGATGATCCGCGCGTCGCGGTCGACCTGCCGAACGCGGTCGATAAGCTGGAGGCCGTCGATTCCCGGCATCATCAGGTCGGTCACCACAACATCATACTTCCCTGCATCCAGCAGGCGCAGTCCCTCATCCGGCGAGAGCACCGAATCTATCACGAACTCATGCTCCTCATCCGACTTCAGCACTTTCCGCACGCTTTGAAGAACGATCTCTTCATCGTCAACGACGAGCACTTTCACGCGTTCAGCCATACGCATCTCCGTCTCATACGACCGCGTCGGCCGAGGCCGGCGCCGCCTTTCCCCAAGGCATCATGATGTGGAAAGTGACTCCCTCACCCAGCTTCGACTCGACCTCGAGCCTGCCGCCATGTTGATTAATTATGTTCCAACTGACTGCGAGGCCGATTCCCATTGATTTGCCGCCCTTCGTGGAGAAAAAGGGCTCGAATATTCTCGGAAGATTCTCCTCCGCAATGCCCGGCCCGGTATCCCGCACGACCACCTCGACCTCATGCGAACGTTGATGCGACAGCGAAGAAATGAATATGTTTCCGCCGTCGGACATGGCCTCAGCGGCATTCACAAGCAGATCGAGCATCACCTGCTCTATCTGAATCGGGTCCGCGATCACCGGAGGCAGATCGTTCTCAAGGTCAGTCGTGATCACGATGTTCCTGAAGATCGCCTGTTTGGAGATAAACTCGATCGTATGCACCAGGACCTCGTTGACATTCACCGGCCGCAGATTCGGTTTCTCCTGGCGCGAGAAATCCAGCAACTGCCGAACGATCTCCCGGCAGCGGACGGCCTGCCGCCGGATCACTTCGAAATCGGACCGGCGCGGATCGCTGTGATCGGCATTCTCCGCCAGATCCTCCGCAAACGTCAAGATGCCGGTCAAGGGATTGTTGATCTCGTGCGCGACCGACGCAGCGAGTTTTCCAATCGACGCGAGCTTCTCGGCGGTGACAAGTTGTCGCTGGCTGGAGAGCAGTTTCTCCTGCATCTTGTTGAAAGCACGCGCCAGCCCGCCGAGCTCGGCCTCGCCGACCGGAATGATATGGCCGATCTCGCCTTCGGCAACACGGCGGGTGCCGTCGAGCAGGTCCTTCACCGGGTTGGACACCCAGCGCCGGATGAGCGCCATGACGATGAGCGAAGTGACCAGGGCGATCACGATGGAAAGCGCCATGAGCTGAAAATACGAGCGGTTCAACATCTCGTTTGTTTGCGCATAGGAAATGTTCATTTGCATGATGCCCAACACGCTTTCGGCCGGCGTATGAGCATGACAGGCCGCATTCGCGCAGGCCGGATCATTATAGATCGGCAGGCTCACTTCCGCCACCTTCGCATCATGCAGCAGCCGAACCTCTGCCGGCTCAGCCAGCCGCGGAAGCGGCTGCTCCGAGCCGTTGCCGTGGCAGCCGGAACAGCGGTTGTCCCCGATAGTCACTTTTTCGGGGTCCTGTAACGCATCCCCGTAAACAATATCTCCGCGATGGCTCACCAGCGTCACGCCGTCGATATCGTCTTCTTTGGCGATCTGCTGGATTGCCGCTTGTATCTCGTCGCGACGGTTTTCGAGCATGCTGAACCGCAGGATGCGCTCGAGTGACCGGCACATATTGATCGAGTTGTGGACAAACAGTTCCATCGCTTCGCTGCGCTGCTTCATCAGGCTGAAGAATGCAAAGGAACCGGTGGAAAGCACGATCAGCACCGCCACCATAATAGCCAGGCGGACACCGATTCCGATTCTCTTCTTCAGCTTCAGCAGTTTCATGGCCTGGTATCCGTCGGAGAGGACATTTCCTCGAGCGTAGCGTCGATATCCGAAACGATCTGAGAAATCGAGGTGTAAAATCGGTTGGTATTCACTGCGAAGTGAAGCAGGATGTCGTTAAGGCTGTCGGGAATATATGGGAAAAGTTTCTGCAGGTTCATGATCCTGTGCTCGTAAAAGGCCGAGGCGTCATCGGCGCACAGATCATTTTTTACAGATGCCGGATAATCATCTGATTGGAGAACTTCCCGGAACGTCTTCATCCCCATTCCCACACAGAATTGCAGGATATTGCCGACGCTCCAGATATCGAGGTCGGAGAAATCCTGAGTCAGGTCGAAATCGATCCACCGGTACAACCCGGTGTCCTGCTCGATCAGGATATGGTCGTTCCGGATATCGCCGTGGCAAAGATTGTGATCGTGCAGGAACTGCAGAGATGCGATGCAGCCCGCGACTTTTCTGAGAATTCCGGGAAACGGGCCATAGAAGTATTCCTCATGAGTCGTATTCATGTTCAAGATGACGTCGTAAATGCTTTTCCCGCGGATAATATCGACCACTCTCACCTCGTTCCCGCGCCCGTCGAACAGAGAATACCCCTGCATGAAGTTGGGGTTCCCGCGGACAAGTTCAAGCACCTGCGCTTCCTTGTGCGGATTCCGGTAGCAGCGAATCCTGAGGCGGCCGATACGCATGTGAAACTCCTCACGGTGCGAAAGCTTGACGATCTGCTGGCTCCCCGCTTCCAGATCTATCGCCTTTTTCACCCAGTATTTCGGCTCGTCACTGAGACCGAAGCGAGCCTCGTAGATGTAGCCTGTCACCAGGAAATGCCGCCCGTCCAATTCGAGGATGTGTCCCCGGTGGATATTCATGAATTCGGTTGTGTCGCTGACAACCTTCAGGTCTTCCACCGGAATGCTTGAAAACTCGGCGGCGCGCCGGCACAGCCAATCTCGAGATTTTTCACCGAGAACCTTACCCATCCGACTCCTGGCGCTCACAGATGTCCCCTAAAAGGCCGATCGAGCGTTTCCTTCTCAAAATGGATTATATCACAGCATTTAAAAGTATGTGCGGTTGCCAGCGGTTGCTTGGGACCCCCAGCAAACAAAGAGAAAGCCCCGCCGGTTGCGAAAAAACAGGCGGGGCCAATTCCTTTCAGCTTAAGCGGCTTCTTCCTTTACGGAGATGGCCACCTTATACAGCACCGTCAGGATCAGCAATCCAATTGCATAGATAGCGAACGTGATCATGAGTTCCGGCGCCGTCGGCGAATATTCGGTAATATGCTCGAATGGGTTGGGAATGAAGCCGGCCAGTACCAAGCCAAGCCCTTTCTCGATCCAGAGCGAAATGAAGGTGAGTGCGGCAGCGACAGCCAGCGTTTTCTCATTCCGCCGCGTTGCAGGATTCACGAGGAAAACAAGCGCGACAATCGCGAGCAGCGCCGAGATCCTCATCCAGGGGACCAGCTTCGCGTGGCCCTCAAGACCGAAGTACAGGTACTCGAGGCTGTGTATATGGCCGGGAACCTGACTGTAGTATGCGGTAAAGAATTCGAGTCCGACAAAGAATATGCTGGCGATAAGCGCGTACGTCACGATCTTTGCCAGGCTCTGGATGGCCTCGCGGCCCGGATCGAACTTGCTCACCTTCCTCACGAGCAGACACAGGAGTATGAGGAGCGAAGGACCTGCGGCAAATGCCGATCCCAGGAAGCGGACGGCCAAAATTGCGGTCAGCCACAGATGCCTTCCCGGAAGACCCGCATAGAGAAAAGCGGTCACGGTGTGAATGCTCACGGCCCAGGGGATCGACAGGTAGATGAGCGGCTTCACCCATCCGGGAGGCGGCGTCGACTTGCGCTCCGCCGAAAGAACGTTCCAGGCGATCACGATGTTGAGCACAAGATACATATTCAACACGATCATATCCCAGAACAGGATCGAGTTGGGGGTCGGATACAGGATCAGGTTGAAGGCGCGCGCCGGCGTGCCGAGGTCGACGATAACAAAGAGCCCGCACATGGTGACGGCCGAAACCGCCAGAAATTCTCCCAGAACGGTGATCTTGCCGAATGCTTTGTAATTATGCAGATAATACGGAATGACGACCATCACCGCCGACGCCGCCACGCCAACCAGGAAGGTGAGTTGGGCGATGTACAGCCCCCACGAGATGTCTCTGCCCATGCCGGTGATGCGAAGGCCGTCAACCAACTGATATGCGTAGCAGCCGGCGCCCGCCCCGATTACAATGAGCAAGAACAGAATCCACGCGTAATAACTTCGACTTCCGTAAAAAGCTTTTTCCAACATGGCTCCCTCACAGGATATAGTACACTCTCGGCCTGGTTCCAAGCTCGGGTTTGCGCTGAATGGAGTAACGCTCTCCAAGGACTTTCCTCACCTCAGAATTGGGATCATCCAGATCTCCGAAGGTGAGCACGCCCGAGCTGCAGCTTTCGACGCATGCCGGCTGAAGTCCCTTTGCGAGCCTCTCGACGCAGAAATTGCATTTCTCGACAACTCCCTTGGTTCTCGTCGGGAAGTCCGGATTCATCCTCCCCTCGGGAATATACGGGCGCGGATCGGTCCAGTTGAAGCTCCTCGATCCATACGGGCACGCGGCCATACAACACCTGCACCCGATACAGCGATGGAAGTCCATCATTACGATGCCGTCCTCGCGCTTCCAGGTGGCCTGAACCGGGCACACGCGCACGCACGGCGGATTATCGCAATGGTTGCACAGCACCATGAACGGCTGATGCTTGACGCGCTCCTCGACGAACTCGTGCTCAACGCCCGGGAAAGCGTGCTCGTAGGATTCATTCCATATCCATTTCACTTCCTCTTTCGTTCTTCCAAGATCGGGAATATTGTGAGCGCGATTGCAGGCGTTTATGCAGTCGGTGCAATCGTCCCGGCACTTTGTGATATCGACCACCAGAGCCCAGCGCCCGGCGCGAAGCGCGTTCGGATTCGGCGCGATCTCCATCCGCTCCGCCTGCGCGAAGGCATTGAGCACGGGTTTCACTCCCAACCCGAGAAGGCAGGCCCCGGATATCTTCAGAAAGCTCCTTCGGCTCTTCATCAGGCACTCTCCTTCGGCTCAACATGACAATCCCAGCAGTACGGAGTGCTCACGCCGGAATACGCATGACACTTGTTGCAGAACTCCTGCCGGCTCGTGTGGCACTTCATGCAGGTGCGGGTGAGGCTCATCTCGTACATCTTTCCGGTGCTGGACAGGTACGTCGCCTGTCCCTCCCGAACGACGAAGTCTCTCCATTCGTTGAGCATCTGCATGTGAGATGCCCGCATGTAAGCGGTGGGTTCCACGCATTCGGTCTCGTCTGCCGGAAGCAATAACTGCGGTTTCTCAATGGCTTCTTCATTTGCTTGAGTGTACCAGAACGGGAAAGTCACCACACCGAGGAAGATGACCAACCCGGCAATGATTTTTCCGCCGTCATACATCCTTCGTGTCCTCCTCCTTCATGAGGGGCTCGCCGCGTACGTCGGTCGTCCTCTCCTTTTCGCCCGTTAACACCAGCGCATTTGCCACCAGCTCATGAATACCGCCCACCTCGACTCCTGGCACCCAATACTCCATCAACGGCGGCAGGGTCGCTTTATCGATGGCGCACATGCAGAGCAGAATATTGACGCCGTGCTTCTCGTGCACGTGCCTGACGGCGTTCGCGCGCGGAAGCCCGCCCCGCAGGCGCATCTCCATGTTTTCATCGTTGCCCAGACCCGCGCCGCTGCCGCAGCAGAAGGTTTGTTCGCGGATGGTATTGTCGGGCATCTCGAAGAAGTTGTTGCAGACGTTGCGGATAACGTATCTTGGCTCCTCGAACAGGCCGAGCGCTCGGGCCGGATTGCAGGAATCGTGGAATGTGGCTCTCCAGTGATTGTTCCGGCTGGGATCGAGTTTCAGTTTGTTATTCCGGATCAGGTCCGACGTGAATTCCGTAATGTGGACCATTTTCGTGGACCGCGCATTCTCGAACCTCGTCCCGGTAATAGGCGAAACCGGCTCCTGGAGGAAATCGGCCGGGCCGTTCATCGTATCCATGTACTGGTGCACGACCCTCCACATGTGGCCGCACTCTCCGCCCAGAATCCATTTCACGCCCAGTCGCTTCGCCTCTGCATACATTTTTGCGTTCAAGCGCTTGATCATCTCGTGCGAGGTGAACAAGCCGAAGTTGCCGCCCTCGGAGGCAAACGTGCTCCACGTGTAGTCGAGTCCGATCTCGTGGAACAGGGCGAGATACCCCAGCAGCGTGTAATAATGCGGAGAGGCAAAATAATCGGCTGAGGGCGTGATAAAGAGGATCTCCGCGCCCTTCTTGTTTATCGGGGCGTCGACCCGAATCCCAGTGATCTCCTCGAGCTCGTCAACGGCAAACTCAATACTGTCTGCGAATCCGTGCGGCTGGATGCCAAGATGATTGCCGGTGCGGAAGCAGTTGGCGCACGGCTCGATCGTCCACCCGATGTTCAGGCCGACCAGATTCAGCAGCTCGCGCGCGAGCATGGTGATCTCGGCGGTATCGATCCCGTATGGGCAGAAAACAGAGCAGCGGCGGCATTCCGTGCACTGATAGAAGTAGTAGTACCATTCCTTCAGCACGTCCACCGTCAGTTCCCGTGCGCCCGCAATCTTCCCGAGAATCTTTCCGGCGGTAGTGAAATCTTTTCGATAGACGGACCTCAGAAGCTCGGCCCTGAGGACCGGCATGTTCTTGGGGTCGCCTGAACCGATGAAGAAGTGACATTTATCGGCACACGCGCCGCACCTTACGCAGATGTCCATGAACACCTTGAGCGAACGATACTTGGACAGTCTCTCGCGAAGGCCCTCGTGGATAATCCTTTGCCAGTCATTCGGCAGTTTCCAATCCTTATCCATCGGCGACCAGTCCCGCGGGTTCGGCAGGTCCAGATAGCTCATGAATTTGGATTTTGCGCTGTAGCAGTAGCTGCCGTGTTTGAATACAACAGGCGTATCCATCCAGTCGCTGCGAGGCAACTGCTGATCGATCACTCCCAGCTGTTCCGGTTTTGGAATGCTTTCTGGAATATCTGACATTGTCACTCCTTTTCCAAAGGCAGCCCGGCCGGTTTCAAATCACCGGAAGCCTCTCTTTCCAGAGGCAGTCCGGCAGCCTGCATCTTGTCCCTGAACTCTTCCTCATACTCATCATAAGTGTGAACCTTGACAGGATAATTCCAGGGATTGATATGCCTGCGCATGCGGTTATTGTTCGCCAGGTTCCGGGTCGGGCTCAGGAAGATGCCCCCCAAATGCATCAGCTTGCTGAAAGGGAAATATGCAAACAGCACGCTGACGAGAAACAGATGAACGTAGAACAGCGAACCGATTCCGGCGGGAACAACCGGTCTGAATGCAGCCAGTCCTATCGTGAGCTCCTTGATCGCTTCAACATCCACTCTCAGCAAATAGCGCATCAAGATGCCGGAAGTCGCCAGCCCAAGAATCAGAAACAGGGGGAAGTAATCCGCCGGCAGCGAAATATACTTGATCTGCGGTATGACGATTCTTCGCAGGAACAGATAGGTGGCCGCAGCCACGAGAATGATATCACTCAAATACAGTGCGGGCACACTGATCTGGAAGAATCCGTCCAACTGATCCAGCGCATTAACGAAGAAGGGCACCGGCACGGTAAAAAAGCGCAAATGCCTGAGAAGGATCATCAGGAACGCGTAGTGGAAGGCGAGCGCCGCCAGCCACAGCCACTTCTCCCATTCATAGGAAAGCTTTGGCCCTTTCCTGAGCTCGAGCCGAGTGTTTCTGAACAGCGACCTGAAGAAAAGAATTTCAAGCGCCATCCGCCCGATGACTCCTGCGGTTGAGTGCGGATTATCAAGGGTGCTCGACTTTATCCACGGATGCGTTTTCTGTTGACCACACGACAGTGTGATGCGGAAAGGAACAGGCGAGCGCGCCCATTTCAAGACCCGATATACGAGTCCGCCGAGAAAGACGGCGAGCGCCGCATAGGGAATGACAATCCCGAAAAATACTTGCAGATTCGCCAGTTCCACCCCCGCGAGTGCAATACCTACCAGCGCCAAAACCGCGATGAGGGGAAGGAAGATTTTCATGAACCCTTACCTCGCTTTATATTCTCCACGTCGCCGGGACCCTCCTCGGGGTCGGGGATCTCCACGACAAGATTCGCTCTTTTCAACAGCCGAAACGTCCGGTCCTTCACCTGGCTTGCTTTCAGATCGTAAATTTTCTCCCGACACTTCATAAAGAGCGTAAATCCCTGAAGAGCCAGATTGTCCAGCCTGGTTTCAAATTCAAGCAACTCCCGCACGGAAAGCGCGTTCTCCCGGAGAAAAGGATCTGCTTCCTCTCTCACAACCGCTTTCAATCTGAAGAGAAAATCAAGCGCCTCGGCCGGGGTAAAATCCTGAACCGCCTTTATCCGAATGATGTCATCCAGATGCCGTAATACTTGCTCCGAATCAGTTCCGCTTAGGAGATAATCGTATACCGCTTCCACTCCCCGCGTAAGAGCATCGCCCACGGGGTTAGCGAACCGGTCTTTTTCTCCTTTCAGAAAACGAGACGTCTCCGGCGCATATGTCTCAAAAACCAGTCGCGCCCACTTTGCGACGATTTCAGAGCGTTTCTCCGTGAGGAGCGTTCTCAGATCCATAAAATGTGTCACCGGCTGCGACCAGGGGCATAGAATCCTCCCACTGGTATTTCGCGCAGTGTGTTACCACGGCAGTAACGTGTCGTACAAATTGCCCCTAAAGGGATGAAAAATTCCTTTTGGCTGGAATACCTCCCAATAAGGATACCTCTTTTGCGAAGGCTGCCGCAGAAGCTGCCGCCTTTCCATCTTTGGGGCGCCGCATAACCCCTTCCCGGGTTATCATGAATCAGCAGCCGATGAGCTGCTCCGTATGCAACTTGGCCACCGGAGAGAAGGGGCATGCGGAAGATGGTGCACCACCGGGATACCGCGCTTGTTCGAAACGCGGCATCCCAGCAATAAGTCTTTCGCCTATACGCAACCCGTCGGCTTGGGAAGACCTGCAATCTTGCAAGCGCCTTTCGCCGGCCCTGACGGGAACAACTCGTAAATCTTCTTCAAATTGCAGCCGGTCTCCTTGCAGAGCTTGCGAATCATAGGGGCAACCCCGAATTTCAGGTAGTAGTCGCGGATGTAATGGACTACTTTCCAATGTTCGTCCGTCATAGCCTGAATTCCCTCAGTGGGTGCGAAAGCTGCGGCGACCTCGTCATCCCACAGCTCCGGGTTCTGAAGAAATCCATCTTCGTCGACGTCAAATGTTTTCCCCGCTAATACGATTGATCCCATTCTCTCTTTCCTTTCTGAAAATGAGCACCTTCATTGCCTCATGGGAAAAATATCCCATATCAGTCCGTAATTGCCTTCACCCTACACTTTTCTCCCTTTTCTCCAGACCATTTTCCTGATAGCGTGAGCGGAAAGCCCCTCATACAGTTCCGGCCTGCGATTGGCCAGGAAAAAGCCGACTCTCGCCTTGCGCACTTTTGCCAGAGCGTCAGCTTTGAGGTCCGCAATCAGCATTCTTTCTTCCTCGCCCGAAGTCTCTCCCAGGACTTCCCCGCGCGGGTCCAGCACCAGCGCGACACCGGTGAATTTAATGCCTGCGCCGCCGTCTCCAGTCTGGTTACAGGCAACCAGATACACGCTGTTATCGTATGCCCGGGCCGCAAGGTAACGCAGCCACCGGCCGCGCTTCTGATCGGGCGATTCCGGAGGCGGCGACGCATGCGGCACAAACAGGACCTCCGCCCCCTTCAACGCAAGCAGTGTGCTGAGTTCCGGGAAATGCGCATCGTAACATAACTGCACCCCGAAAGTGGTCCTGCCGAGCCTGAATGTCGGAATCCGGTTGCCACCCTCAAAAAACTTCCGCTCGCCCCGCGAAAGATGAAGTTTACAGTACTTCCCCATACGGCCATTCGGTGTCACGACAACCTGCGTGATCGCGACAGATCCCCGCGCCGTCTTCTCGGGCAAGCCGGCGAGGATGACGATCCCGAATTCTCTGGCCATCCGCTGCACTTGTCGAGTGCTTGGCCCCGGGATCGGCTCGGCATATTGCTCCATTTTCTTCGTCAATGCATATCCGGTAATGTTCATTTCTGGAAAACAGACAAGATCGGCGTCACATGCCGATGCCTGTCTCACGAACTGTCTCATCTTTTCCAGGTTTGCATCAACTTCTCCGAACCCGGACTGCATAACAACCGCTGCAATGCGCAGGTCGTTCATTCTCCAGCCAATTCCTCAGAAAGCGCGATTTACCTCCATCGTATTTTCCAAGCGGCCGCCGCTCAGCATCCTGCGCGCAGCCAGTCGAACCACGGCCTCGGCCCATTTCTTCTCACCCGTCGCATGGATATGGCAGAAGGAAGCGAGGACATTCTTGTAAAGCAGGCCGTCGCGACCGCAGTCGAAGCCATAGCCGCGTTTCACCTGGAAAATCGTTCCCACCTCGGCTGGATCATATTTCTGCACGGCTGCATAATGGAATTCGTGCCCTCGAAGGATTGTTCCCACTGAAAAATACGGATTCGGTTTGTCGATTTCAACGACAACATATCCATGCCCCTGGGGCTTGCGCTTTATGCTGAATCCAACCGGAAAAACGCCTGCCATGGGATACGTTTCACCGCCGAATTCAAGCGTCTCTCCCAGATAGATCAAGCCGCCGCACTCGGCATAAACCGGCAACCCGTTTTCAACCTCCTGCTTGACCGCCGCCCGCAACGACTCATTTTGAGCCAGCTCGCGTGCGTGGGTCTCAGGGAACCCACCACCGATATATATAGCATCAACCTGCGGCAGTTTTCTGTCATGGAGCCCACTGATCTCAACCAGCCGCGCTCCACAACGCTCGAGTGCCTCAAGGTTTTCCGGATAGTAAAAGGTAAATGCCGAATCTCTGAACACCCCGATGCGTGGCGCCCCTTCAACAGCGCCTCCGCAGCCGTTGCTCCTCAGGGCCGGAATTGCAAGCGGCAGCGACGACGTTGCAATTCGAAATACGGCATCCGAATCAAGATTCGGCGCAATTACGTCATGAAGCCGCTCGAGCGTCATTTTTGCGAGAGGATGTTCCTCGGGCGGCAACAGACCGAGATGACGCTCCGAGAGCGAAAAATCCTTGATTCGAGGGATCGCCCCAACAACAGGTATTCCCGTTTCCTGTTCGACGGCGGCTCGAATAAGCGATTCCTGCCGGATATTAGCCACCTGATTGAGGATTACGCCCGCCAGATTCACCTGCGTATCCATCAGTTTGCATCCCAGCACGATCGCCGCAACCGTTCGCGTGATCTTGGTGCAATTCAACACCAAAAGGACGGGGGCGCCGATCAGTTTCGCGAGCTCGGCCGTGCTGTGAGTTCCGCTGGCATCCATCCCGTCAAACAGGCCCCGGTTCCCTTCGATAATAGCGATATCCGCGAGGCGAGTACGCGCCTCAACCTTAAGAAGGATATCCTCAGAATCCATTAAGAAGGTGTCCAAGTTATAACTGGGGCGGCCGGCCGACAGAGCGTGCCACGCAACGTCGATATAGTCGGGCCCCTTTTTGAACGGCGCTACCACAAGGCCCTTCCGCCGACATAGTTCAATGAGGCCGAGAGCAATAACAGTTTTGCCCGACCCACCGCTCAACCCGCTTATTACAACGCGGGGGCACGTTATATTTGTTTCAAACGAAACCATGGCAGTTTTCAACTCGTCTTACCAGCTAACGGGGAACTGGGAAGAGGGTTCTCACTCTTCCGGAGGCGTTTCGCCCGATCCGGGTGTAAAGCCGGCAAGGACGATATAGGTCGTGCTTCCGCTCGACCAGTAGTCC
>QZKU01000047.1 GCA_003598085.1 Candidatus Abyssobacteria bacterium SURF_5 | reverse complement strand
CTGTGAGGGGCATTAGAATGGTTCCCAGGGTCGAATCTTGTGACACTCCTCATATCGAAAGAGAGGAGCAAACGGGGAACACAAAGCAGACCTACAGGAAACCTTTGGAATGTCTACTCGACTAACGAATTTCTTGAACCAATTTATTTATCCATCGTAGGGGCATCCGTGGTCGCGTCATTTTGACCTGCCTCTTTCATCATTCTGACCCCGCTGACCTGCCACGCGTTTCGCGTGGTTCGCGGGGGAAGAATCTCTCTCTTCAACCGCCGATGAACGCCGATGATAAACCTTAAAATGTCATTCCTGCGCCAAAACGGCGTTGATCACGGTTCCTCCATTTTAGTTTCTATTGCCGATTTTGGATTTTGGAAAGAGTCCGCGGAAATCAGTGGGATCTGCGGATCAAGCAGAGGGCGCAGCGCCGCTACTGCTTGCTGAAGGACCATATTTCATCGCTGATGATGATATCAGGCGGAGCGGCATCGAGATCAACGCCGCGAACGCGCCAGAATAGTTCAGTACCGGACGGGATTGAATTCCATATCGGCGCTGGTATTGTCCACGCCGAGTTGTTGATGATTTGATGAAGATCTTCATAGGTGGACCAGTACTTCGGCAAACCCGGGGAGCCGCCAATGTCGACGGCGAAGACATTACTGGTTCCACCGTCGGCGGACCAAGTGAAGGTGGGAGGCTGTGACAGTAGTGCCTGGTTCACCGGGAATTGAAGGTGTATGTTCGTCAACTCGTGAGACAGGCAGGAGAGTTGTCCATCACATTTTGGCCATCCGGAAATATCATCGACCAGATTTGAAAGCGTGAGCGTGGTGGAGCCGCATTCGCCGACAACGAATTCGAGGCAGGATATCGTACCGGCCGATTGCTGCCCGATGGGATACTCAGTGGTGAAGCCGCCGATTCTGATTTGTCCGGGGACGAGCTCGTTCACGTCCAGGAATTGAAATCCGGCCCCCAGATCGCCCTCCAGCCAGTTCCCCGTATAAGTAAGGATACCGGTATCATATATAACGTCAAGGCCGAATGCGTCCACGACATTTGGCGCCTGATCGATGGTGACACAGAGCGTTACGCTGCTGCTGCTCTGCGCCTGCCGGCTGTCCAATGAAATCGCGCACTCTTGCGCCAGCGCGCCGGTGTATTGAGCAAATATGATAAGGATGAGCAGGCAAAGGCTGAGAAAGCTTTGATATCTCATTAACAGTTCCTCTGCGGTCTCCTTCGCTTTTCAGGCCGCGGAAGCGGTTTCACCTCATGGGCAGAGTTCGGGACACGGGTTTCCCATATAGCACTGGAATATGCACAGTGAGTCTGAGAGGCTGACGAGCGCGTCTCCGTCCACATCTGCATGCTCGGCTTCGCATGGCGTCAGTTGAACTGTCCCCAGATAATGCTGAAATGCGAGGAGCGCGTCGCCGGGGGTCGCCTGTCCGTCGCCATTCACATCGCCGTCAGACGGGCAGTCGCACTCGAATGTGCCGGGAACGACGCCCCACCCGTTTATGTCACTGGCGAGATTTGTGAGAGCATTGCTGCAGGTGTCATCGGGCGTGCACTGCAGCAATTCAAATTCCAATTCAACGAGTACGCCTCTTTCTCCCTCGAGGATTATATCATTCAGAGTGAGACCTGCAACGCGCACCACGCCGGCGGAGACCTCCCATGCGTCGATATAATCCCAGTTAGCAGTCAGGTCGCCGCGCGTGTAGTTTCCGGTAAACGACAGGTAGCCCAAGAGATGACATTCCGAATAATCGAAATCGAAGCTGAATGCATCCACGATATTGCAGGCGGTCTCGAGCCGCACCGGCACGCGGACAAGATTTCCACCTGAAACTGCGGCATTTTCCGCAATGATCCGGCAGGAACACGAATCGCTTCCGTCGCAATCCTGATCGATTCCGTCACAGGCGGTTTCGAGAGCCCCGGGATACACGGTCGAGGCCGTATCATCACAATCGTCGCCTACCAGCGCGGTGTAGGGATATTCCGGGTCACACCGCTGTTGCAGCTCGCCCTCCACGCCATGGCCGTCCTCGTCTTCATCCTTATAGTAGCTGCTGAGTCCGATACAGTTGTCATCGTCATCATCGATACGGCTGTCGCAGTCGTCGTCTGCGCCGTTGCATATCTCCTGCGAGCCGGGATTGATTTGAATATTTTCGTCATCGCAATCACCTGCTTCCAGGGCGGTATAGGGAGCCTGCGGCGCACAGAGTCGTTGCATGTCGCCGTCGACGCCGTAGCCGTCATCGTCGTCGTCCCTGTAGTAGGTGCCGGCTTCGATGGTGTCCGGGTCTTCTGCGTCAACAAGCATGTCGCAGTCGTCGTCGATCCCATTGCATATTTCCTGAATTCCGGGATTGATGTTTTCATTCGCGTCATCACAATCGCCGGCGCTCGTGGCAGTGTACGGAGACTCTGGCGCGCAGCGTTGCCGCGTATCGCCGTCGACGCCGTAGCCGTCCTGGTCGCTGTCATTGTAGTAATAGATGAGGCCGGTGCAGTCCGGGTCATTGAGGTCCACGAGGCCGTCGCAGTCATCATCGATGCTGTTGCATGTCTCCTGGGCGCCGGGATAAACCTGTCCATTCGCGTCATCGCAATCGCTCTCACACTCGGAGCAGGCGTCGCCGTCGTCATCCGTTACAGATTCGCTGGTTGCGGCCTCCGGGGCGCCGCCATATGCTCCCATATTGACTCTGCCTCCGTCTGGGGCGGGCTCGGTCGAATAGATCGAAAATCGAGAAGCGACATACGCTCCGTCGGCCGCGCGGTAACTGTTCTCGAAACCGTTTTCGATGTAGATCAAGTCTGCGTCAAACCCGGCGACAGTTGCGTTTTCGATATTCACGCCGTCGGTTATCCAGATAATGTCTCCCGTGCTGATATTGGTCACCTCGTTGACGTATATCTCCAGACTCAACGCCAGATAGTCCATCGTCAACGCCTCGACCGCGTCCCCCGCATCAATGGCGAACGAGCATTTGTTGAGACGATAATCGTTGGCTGCCGAATCGATGAACATTGGGTCCGCCGCGATGTCATGCGGGCCGGCTGAGCAGCCGGAGTAAGGTTCGGATACGTTATACAGATTGTTGTAGTCGATTCGAAAGCCGTCTCCCCCTGTCGCAGTGATCCCGCGTACGGTATTGGAAATGATGTTGTTAACCATGACGGGAGAGGCGCCCGGGCCGATGATGATGCCGCCGCCGGCAATCTTATCGATCGTATTATTTCTTATGGTTGGACTGGACGAAGCTTTGCAGGTAAGAGCGGAATTCACGCAGCCGGTGAAAACGTTATTCGAGATAACCGGCGAGGAAGCGTCAATCGTGATTCCGTCTATCGCATCGCGTATCATAAAACCGCTGATATGCGCGCTCCCTATGCCGATGCAGGAAATCCCTTTCGGCGCCTCGATTATCGATTGGTGCGGACCGGCGCCGATGAGGTCTATCCCTTCTCTGATGGAGATGTCTTCAAAATAGCGGCCCGGGAAGACCACGACGGAACCGCCCCATGCGTCAATGAAGGCCAGATCTGCCAGGGCAGCTCCGATGGTTGCATGATTCTGGCCCGGCTCGTCGTCCGCGGTCACCGCGGGATACACTCCCATATCCGTAAAGCCGTCAGCGACGGAGCCGTTGGTCGTTCCGGAGTTTATGCATTCGCTGCCGTAACCCAACCGATAATTTCCCTGCCGCGCATCCACGAACACAGGGTCGGAATCGATATTGTTTGCCCCCCAAATGAGGCTAGAGCCGTCCTCTGCGGATACCGCCGCCTCTCCGCCTTCAACATCACAGAAATCAACGTCAAGGGTTGAGTCAACTGCAAGCGCGATTTCACTTCCTGCAGCGGCCGAATTATTCCACAAAATGGAATTTGTGATGCTGGGGGCAGCCGTCCTGCTGTAAATGGCTCCACCGGAATCCGCCGAATTATCGCTTATCGTGCTCCCGCTGATATGCGGCGAGGAAGATGCGCTGCAATAGATTGCGCCGCCCAGCGAAGAGGAATTACCGCTGATTTCGCAATTGTGTATCGAGGGAAATGAGGAGTAAGCGCAAGCGATGGCGCCGCCAAAACCGCTGGAGGAGTTCCCGGTGATGACGCAGTTGGAAATCGTTGGAGACGATCTATAGCAATAAATAGCACCGCCGCCGCCGAAGATGGAACCCCGGGTGATCGTGAGACCATCTACAACCGATGCCGCTGATTCGCCCTTGTTGAAGAGAAAAGCTCTTCCGTCGTTCTCGCAGTCGATAACGCAAGTGATTGGCCCGTTCTGCGAACGCAGAAGGATTGCCTTTCCCTGAAAGCTCAGGTTTTTATTCCCGATGCCTGAGTATAGACCGTCGCTGAGGATTACGGTATCGCCGTCCGTCGCCGCGTCCAAAGCGGACTGAATGGTTGGGAAATTATCCGGTACGTGAAGGATTTCTCCTGCGGCCGCTGTTGACAGGAAAAGGACCATAACCAGCGTAAGAGCCGGAATGACACCCGGCCTCAGTCTCACGGCCGCGACAGGTATGCACCCGGTTTTTCTGCTCGCGTTCACTTGTGATCCGATCAGGCGAAGCGATCCAAAGCGGGAACCCACCAAGGGCGAAGCATCTATCATTATGGGGGCTTGCTCAGAGACTGTCTGGCGGGGGCAAAAACATAGTTTCATTTTTCACGCGGGTGGCGGCCATTCAAAGGCTGCCAAAGCTCATTGCTCGACCAGGCGGTTGCGCTCGGGACCGCTTACAATGCCTACAAATCACCATCTGTAGCAAAGGCAAATTCAGTGCCACGGGCTAAGCCGCACTGAGAGGCTGGTCCAAGACCGCTTCCTTCAGTTATTTGTGAAGAAAATTCCAATATCATTCAGGGAGGAATTCCTGTTGCGGACTTTGTGAGAAGGGAAAAAAGTTCCGGGTAAAGAGGAATTTTTTTCAGATTCAGCTCCCGCATTCGGGCGCAAACGGCATCGTTGTCTGTGAGAGAAAGGATCATTGAAATACGTCCCGGCGGCAGAGCCGCGGACTCAGACAGGAAAAACTCAAGGCAATTGCCTAATTACAAACCGATATGTCTACCGGCATTTGTGTGACCGGCATTTTGTCCAATTGTATCGGGGACGTTTCTGATTGCTGCCAGCCGCCGTTTTGTTTTTTGATCAGTGAAGCATAATAGCTGTCTGCAGTTATGAGCTCGCTGTGGGAGCCTGCTTCGACGATACGGCCTTCCCGCAGCACCATGATGCGATTGGCGTTGACTACCGTTTGCAGCCGGTGAGCGATAACGATGACCGTGCGCCCCTGCATCAGCCGGTTGAGCGCTTCCTGGACGAGCGATTCGCACTCGATGTCGAGAGCCGATGTGGCTTCGTCGAGAATAATGATTGGCGGGTCTTTCAGGAGCGCGCGCGCGATTGCGATGCGCTGGCGCTGTCCCATCGAGAAGCATTTGCCTCCCTCACCCACCAATGTGTCATAACCTTTCGGCAGGCTCATGATAAAGTCATGAGCGTTGGCGGCGACGGCGACCTTTTCTATCTCCTCCGTGGATGCGTCGGGCCGGCCGTAGGCGATGTTATCGCGGATCGTTGTGTTGAAGAGGATATTGTCCTGGAGAACGAATCCGATTTGAGAACGGAGGGAGCCGATGCGAAGACTCTTGACATTGATGCCGTCAACGAGAATCTCTCCCGAGACCGGATTTTCAAAACGTTGGAGAAGCGAGATGATCGTGGTCTTGCCCGAGCCGCTCGGGCCGATGAGCCCGATAGTCTCGCCGGGATGAACGTGAAAGGAGATGTCGCTGAGCACCGGTTGTGTGCCGTTATAGCTGAACGAGACGTTTGAAAACTGGATTTCGCCTCGAATTTTCGAGATTGCGATTGCATCCGGTTCGTCCTTGAGCGGGTCGGGCGCGTCCAGGATGCCGAAAATGGACTTCAGGAACACCGAAGCCTTTCGCAGAATCTGATACGTGCCGGTGAGCCCCTGGACCGGGCCGTAGAGGCCGCCCATGTAGCTGATGAACGCGACAACGGTCCCGACGGTGGTTTTCCCCTGGATCACCATATAGCCGCCGACAGCCGCCACCAGCACGCGGCTAAAGGTGACGATGAGGTTGTTGGTCGAGCCGATCGTATTATCCCTGATCACGCCTTTCATGACAATCCGGTTCGTATCTCTCACTCTGCCTATAAAATTCAGCATCTCCTCATGTTCCTTCGCGAAGCTTTTTACGACGGCGATGCCGGACAATGCCTCGTAGAAACGGGAATACACCTGGGCCCAGCGGACAAGCAGCTTTTTTTCTCTCTGCGTCTGTTCGGTCGAAGCCCATACGCCGATGAGGGAAGGAAGCGGCGCAAAGACAAGAGCCAGCAGGAACAGGCGCCAGTCGAGAACACACATGGAAATCAAAGAGAAGAGGAGATAAAGGATGTTGGGCAGGACTTTTGTCGTTATTTCAGACAGAGCCGCAAGATACCCGGCAATCGATTGATTCATTTTCGTGATTATGCCGCCTGCATTTTCATTGCGGAAGAAAGAGAGCGGAAGCGAATACAGGCGCTCGACCACTGCCTTCTGGATGTTTACATTGACTCCCATGTGTACGTACCACATGATAACGCTGAGCAATCCCCCGATCGCCTGCCGGCTCATTCCGAGCGCGATCAGACCGCCGGCTGCCCCGAGTAGCATGTTGAGATGTTTTACCGCGAACGAATCAAAGAGAACTTTCATCAAAAGAGGCTCGGCCGCATCCATGGAGGAGGTCAGCACCGTAAGGAATATGGCGCCCAGCACTCCAACCCGATATGGCCGCACAAAAGGAAGCGTCCTTTTCGCGAGAGCGTAGCCGCCGCTTTTCGAGTCTTCTATCTTCATGCCTTTCTCTCCCGTCCCAGATAAAAATGAACAGTAATGCCGGATATCAGCAGGCGAGCCGGCATTGCAAACAATTTTCTTTCTTCAGCCGATATGAATTAAATACCTCTTTGAGCATTTTTGTGGTAATCCTGGATAATCATTAACAGGTGCGCCATTAGCTTCTTATTTGGGCAGGTGATACCTCATGGCGCAAGTGGAAATCCGGATAATCCGGCCTTCTGGGCAATGTCGGACGGTTCGCGCAGATCGACAAAGGAGGGACGGGAAAAGAGGGGCTCTTGGCTCCCAATGGAATGGATGCCTGGGACAAGATAACCATCACCGGGAAGATCAGAAAAGGAGAAATCTCGAGCGCGGGAATCAGTGGGGGACTTCCCTCTGGCGGGATGTTTTGGATACACGGTGCTGCAAACATCGCTTTACTGATAACGCATCTATAAAAGCCGTATATTCACGGCGTGAACGTCTTTTTTCAGCTATACGCCCAGTCTCAGGCAGGCCGGGAGCATATTAATACTAGAAATGTTATAGAAATGGATGAGAAATGTCAAATGAGCGGGTTAGGGGTAACCATAACAGTTAAAATCCGTCTTATCCACTCAACCGGTGCGGCGAGGACTGTTTATTTGCAAAAGGTCTTTTCAGTCGCGATAGAATGTGATAAACTAGCGCCTGCCGTTAGTATGACGGAGTTTTCCTCTGGAATCATATAAAAGGAGACGCATTGACATGAGATCGAAAAAAGAATTGAGCGAAATGGACCGCAAGTATGTGTTGCATCCCACCAGCCAACTCAAGCAGATCCAGGAGAAGGGCCCTCGAATTATTGTTGAGGGCAACGGCAATCGCGTCAAGGATATAGACGGGAAAGAATATATCGACGCATTCTCCGTGCTGTGGAACGTCGTAATCGGGCATGGGCAGAAGGCTGTCGTTGATGCCGTGGTGGAGCAGATGAACAAGCTCGAATACTTTTCGAGTTTCTTCGGCTTCTCGAATCCGCCGGCCATCGAGCTTGCCGCCAAAGTGATCAGCCTCATCCCGAAGAATTGGAACATGGGCCATGTCACGTTCACGTGCGGCGGCTCTGAGACGAACGACACAAACATGAAAATCGCGCGCCTGTACTGGTCGCTGAAGGGAAAGGAAGAGAAGAAGAAAATCATCTCGCGCAATTATGCGTTTCATGGGGTCAGCCTCGGCTCGATGTACGCGACGGGCATCACGTTCTTCCACCATGGGTTTGGTCCCGTTCCTCCTGACTTCATCTATATCATGCCGCCGTACTGCTACCGCTGCGAGCTGGGCCTTACATACCCGGAATGTAATACCGCATGCGCCGATCAGCTCGAAGAGGCCATTCTGAGAGAAGGGCCGGATACCGTTGCGGCCTTTATCGGCGAGCCGGTCATGGGGACGGGCGGTGTGATCTGTCCTCCGAACGAATACTGGCCGAAAATGAGGGCGATCTGTGATAAGTACGATGTATTGTTTATCGCTGACGAGGTGATCACCGGTTTCGGGCGAACGGGGAAAATGTTTGGGTGCATGAACTGGGATTTGCGGCCGGACCTCATTTCCATAGCCAAGGGAATCAGCAGCGGCTACTTCCCGCTTGGAGCAGCCGTCGTGAACAACGAAATCTTCAATACGCTCGTGAACGAGCTTCCGGAATACCTGCCGTTCCTGCACGGGTATACCTATCAGAACCATCCTGCGGGCTGCGCGGCCGGCCTGGCAAATATAAAGATTATCGAAGACCAGAAACTTGTCCAGAACGGCGCCGAGATGGGCGAATATCTGCAAGCACGCCTCAAGGGATTGTACGATCACAAGTCGGTCGGCGATATCCGCGTGAAGGGATTGATGGCGGCGGTCGAGATTGTAAAGGATAAAGAAACGAAAGAGCAGATAGGCGAGCTTCCCATGGAGAGCACGCATCGGCTGGAAGAACTGACCTGGGAGAAAGGCGTTTTCGCAAGAGCGATGTTCGAGACCATCGCGGTTGCCCCGCCGCTCACCATAACAAAGAAGGATATAGACATGATCGTAGATGCAATCGATTCCTCAATACCCCAGATGGAAAAAGAGATGCTCTAGACGATCGTTAGCAGGTTGAAGTTCATGCGGGAACGGAAGAAATGCCGTTCCCGCTCTTTTTTTGGCGCTCCGGGGACAGGCACAATTCTCCGAATCCAAAAGACAGGATTCCGCAATCGGAGTCAGTCCCCTGCGCGATTTCGCAAATGGAGCCAGCCTGTTCGCTCTACAGCGTAAACACGAAATAGGGTGGGGTGCGGCCACTGCGGGCGAGGACGAAGCGCGAGACGTTATAGACGGGTATCTTGTGTTTTGTGAATCCGGTGGGCGAGCCGTTATGGGCGTGTCCGTGGAAGACGACATCCACCTTATGGGCATCGAGGACATCGGCGAAAAGGGAGGTTCCCAGGAAGGGGAACAATTCGGGCTCTTCGCCGGAGAGGGTTTCCTTGATCGGGGCGTAGTGCATTACCGCCACTTTATGGTCCGCTTTTACATTTCTCAATAACCTTTCGAATCGCAACACCTCTTCTATGGTGGCGTTGATAAAAGCCTTCAGAGCCGGCTCGCCAAACGGCTGCACGAGCAGATGTCCAAACCCACCGCAGAATCCCTTGGTTCCAATGAACTCGATGCCATCGATGTTAAAGGAGGCGCCATCGAGCACATGTATGCCGCTCCATTCCATCATCGCGACGAGGAGATCGGTCTGGTCGGCCTCGTGGTCGTGATTGCCAGGGACTGCGATGATCGGCAGCGAGAAATGGCTCAATTCATCCATCAGCACTTCCATCTCCTCGATCTTGCCGACGTCGGTGAGGTCTCCCGCAAGCACGAGGACGTCCGCCTCCTCGACATCGCGCAGGAGTTCGCGGATATGGCCTCGCGAGTTGACGGTGCAGTGGACATCGGCGACGGCGGCGATCTTCACAGGACTTCTCCCTGATGGTTGACCAGCGGTTTTGCGCGGTAATAGCCCTCGTACCCGAAATTCAGGTAATCGATCCCGAAGGAGACCGGATCGAGCAAGGTTCCCTGAAAGAGCTTTGGGTTCGTGATTTTTTGGCCGCGCTCCACAAGCTGGTTGAACAAGTCGGCCAGCAGATCGCGCGGGATAAAATCCGAATGACCCGGATAGACGATCAGGAAGAATATCAAGTGCCAGAAGAGGACGTCGCGATTCCCGTCCATCAGGCGCAGCAAGCGTTCCCAATCGAGTTTGCCCTTTGATTCCCGGATCAGATGCGCGATATCGGCTCCGTCGAACCGGTATCGTCTGGCGATATAGGCTTTCGAGGCAATCAGCTCCTCGATTTCAAGCGCTCGGGTTTGGACTCCCATGACCTCGACGCGCACGGAATGTTCAAGGAATTGCCGATCGATCTTCATCAGGCCGTTGCGAAAGCCGAATATGATATCGAAGTTATAAGGAGTGGATTCGACCTTTGCCAGCCAGGACGTGTCCCGGATATCGGGATTGAAATAGGCCTGACTCAGCCTGTTGAGCACCTTCTTCAAATCCTGCGGGGCGACAAAAACGTCGAAATCCTTTGTATCTCTCCAGATGCCGGTATGTGCGTGCATCGCGAAGGCGCCGCCCACCGCATAATCGACTTCCGTCTCGTTGAGCAGACTCAGCCACCGCGAGATGATGTCGGCCCCCTCCGGCGCAATCTCGTAGGGTCGTTCAATGCCTGAATCCAGGCAGACCAGCTTGTACTGTTTCGTTTCCACCATAGAATTTGCCCTTCACCTACGTGATAAAAAACAGGTATCCTTGTTCCATTTTGACTACATCGGTTCATGATTGCTAGCGATCATTGGGCCGAACGGCGGCTTGACAAGCTCGAAATGAAGGTGTATTTTCAAACAATCAGGCAGCGGGATAGCATCGCATACGTCTCCGGGCCAAGTCTTTTAGCGGATCGAACCGCAAGGAGTTTTATGATGAGCAGCGACAGGAGAGTGCATCAAATGATAGCGCAGGGGGAAATATTCCTGGCGGCAGGAGTGTATGACGCCCTATCGGCGAAACTTGCCGAGCGTGCCGGCTTTCACGCCGTTGTCGTGACGGGATACGGGGTGTCGGCGTCAACGCTGGGGGAGCCCGATTTCGGGCTGATGACGCAGACCGAGCTCATTGATGCCGCCCGCAGAATCTGCAATGCCGTGAGTATTCCTGTGTCGGTGGATGGCGACACGGGATACGGCGGCGCACTGAACGTTTTTCGGCTGGTGGAAGCGCTCAAGGAGATGGGGGCGCGCGGGGTGCTGCTGGAGGATCAGGTGTGGCCGAAGCGATGCGGGCACATGAGGGGAAAGGACGTCATTCCGGCGGGGGAGCACGAGCAGAAGATTCGGGCCGCGGTCGAGGCGCGCGGCGACTACGCCTTGATGATAACTGCGCGAACAGACGCGTTGGCTACGCACGGGCTTGATGAGGCGATTCGCAGAGCGAATTTGTACAAGCAAGCCGGAGCCGATTTGATTTTTGTAGAGGCGCCGAGGACCGTAGAGGACCTTCGCGAGATCGCGCGCCAGGTGCCGCCCCCGCTGGTGATCAATTGTATCGAGGGCGGGCAGACGCCCCTGTTGCCGCTGGAGCAACTGAAGGAACTCGGCTTTATTGCAGTGGGTTATGTGCTCTCTGGCCTGTACGCCGCGGCGAAGGCATTGAGCGATGTGTACGCGTGCCTGCTCGAGCATGGAACATCGCAACCGATGCGAGACCGCATGATGGACTTCAATGAATTCGCCGAAGTGATCGGCCTGAGCGAAAAGTATGCTTTGGATGAGCGGTTTCGAGGATAGATTTTAGGCGCGCCCACCCGCTTTTTGCGGAGGAACCTTTTTCGAATCGATACTTTCCCGCTGTTTCGGCAGGTCGGCCCGCACATAAAGGGCTAAAGAGTCTTCTTCGAGGTCAGATGTGCCGGCATCTGCGCTGGCGGGAATATCGTCGGCGGCCGGTTGCAGTTGCTCGTAGGCGCGTTTCAAAACGAGCGGGACCCGCTGCAGATCGAGCATCATTTCAGTTACCGTCTGGTATCGCTTGGCCGGTTCTTTCTCCAGCGCCTTCATCGTCACCTCATCGAGTTGGCGCGGGACCTTCTTGTTGGTGTATGACGGGGGCGCCGGCTTGACGCTCTTGCTGATGACCATCTTCATGTACTGCTTCCTGTCCTGAGCCTTGTACGGCAATTGCCCCGTAATCAGTTCATAGATAACCAGTCCGAGCGAATAGATATCGGTGCGGATATCGAGGGTTCTGCCGCGGATTTGTTCCGGCGACATGTACAGCGGAGTTCCGGCCCGCGAGCGCGGACCGAGCAACGAGAAGAAATCCTCGGCGACGCTCAATCCGAAATCGGCAACCTTGAGCGCCCCGTTTTTCGACAGCAGGATATTCTCCGGCTTGATATCCATGTGGATGATGCTGTGGAAGCGACCTTGGCCGAACCGATGATGGTGAATGTAATGGAGGCCGGCGCATATCTTGAGGCTGATATCTATGACATCGCACAGGTCGAGGGTCTGCGCCTTCATAAACTGCCGCAGATTTCCGCCGTCCATGTATTCCATGAGAAGATAGCCGACCCCGTTTTGCACGTGAAGCCCGTAAATCTTGATGACATTTGGATGGTTTAGTTGTTTCGCTATTTTTACTTCGCGCTCGAGATAGCGCGACCGCTTGCGGTCATTGAGGAAATGGTCGGGCAGCACCTTGATGGCTATAAAGCCGCCGTTCAGGCTGTGCTTCGCCAGATATACTCTTCCCATTCCGCCAGATGCTATGGGAGAAACTATTTCAAAATTCCCAACCTTTTCTTCCATTGGCATATGAAAGCTTTCCTAAATAGAATGATTAGAATGAAGGCGCCGGGAAAGATCAACCCTTCCGCGCGCCAAAACATGATATGGAGTGTTTCTCATTCGAAAAGAGGCAATATGCATGCCATGAGTGCCGTCCGCGGTTCGAGCTTTCTAAGACACTTGACTTCAAAGACTTGCGATTGTTTCAGGAACAAGCTCCCGTTTTTCCGATTAGGAAAAGATATCTGGGATGTTCATTTTCGTTTGCCGATTGATCGTTTTCCGCCTTGAGTAGTGGAGGCAAATTAACCACCCATTTGTGATGGCAAAAGAAAGATGATACACTCGTTTCGCACAGGACGCAGTTTGGCGTTTCATCAGGTCCAAAGGAAAGGGAGGAGGAAGTGATGGCGGTCGATGTTGTTGGCGTGGGGCTTGCCGTAGTCGATCTGAAGGCGACGGTCACCAGCATTCCAAAAAGTGAGGAGACTGTGCTGGTGCTCGATTTTCATAAACATCATGGGGGGCCGGTCGCGAACGCGCTTGTGACGCTGCAGCGGCTCGGACTGAAGACGAGTTACATGGGCAAACTCGGGAATGATGAATACGGGAATTTTATCGCTGACGGAATGAAAACCGAGGGAATCGATACCGGCTCGCTTTGCCTTGCCGACGGCGAGAGCACGCCTTTTTCGATGGTGCTCGTTGACGCCTCAACGAAAGCGCGCTCGATCGCTTTCAATCCCGGCTGCGCGCTGACCGTATCGGAAGAACATATCGATCCGGGAACAATAAAATCCGCTCGCCTGCTTCATGCGGATTTGTTCACTCCAGCGGTTCGCGCCGCGTGCGAAATTGCGCGAGAGGCCGGCATTCCAATCTCAGTCGATGCAGATGGACTGTACCCGGGGCTGGAGGAGTTGCTTGAGCTCGCGACCATCTTCATGCCGGCGCGCGAGATCGGCTGTGAATTGGTCGGCGAGGAGGACCCGTGCGCAGCAGCGGAGAAGTTATTGAAGAAATACAACCTCGATCTGGTCGTGGTGACCCGCGGGAAAAAGGGGAGCGTTACGGTCACGGCCGACGAGACGGTGGAGGCGCCGGCTTTTCAGGTTGAAGCGGCGGACACGACAGGCGCGGGTGGCGTCTTCCAGGGGGCGTATCTTTACGGCTATTTGCAGGGATGGCCGCATCGGCGGGCGGCGCAATTCGCCAACGCGGCGGCCGCGATAATGGTCTCCGGCATGAACGGCTGGGGCGATATCCCGACTTTAGGGAAGGTCGAAAAGTTCCTTAAGGAACATTCTTTATAGAGCAACCCTTGATCAGATTCAAGAAACTATCACACAAACGCCAGCATCCGAGCCGGATTTTTGACGGTTACCGCCTCGATATCCTGTTCGGTCATGCCTTTTCGGCGCATGATCGGGAGCACGTTGTCGAGGATATGGTTGTAGCCGTCGCCGCCATACCGCGCAAGCTGGGTCTTGTGACAGATATCCTCTGAGACGAGAATCTTGTCGCGATAACCGCGCTCGATCAGCCCCATGATGTAATCGATGCGGGTGGCGTCATTCGGCATGTCGATGTCGGAAATCGGGTAATAGCTCGATTCCTGTCCGAAGAGGTCATATTCGAGGTAACAGCCGGTTTCGGCCAGCCTGAGGACTTCGTCGAGGCCAAACAGCGTCCGGTCGAGATGGCTCATGACGACGCGCTCGGGGTCTCCGCCGGTTTCCTTCACGATGCCGATGGCATCAAATGGGGCCTCGGGAGCGCGGCCGGGATGGATATTAAGTGAAGCGCCGGTATCGATCTGAGCCAGAGTGGCCGCGCGCAGAGCCTTCTCTTCTTTCGGGTGCAGCGGCCAATCGAGTCCGATCTCGCCGATAATGCCGGGTTTGATTTTGGTGTCGCCTGCGCCCTCTCGGAATTCGGAAACAAGAATATCCGCGATCTGTTCGGGCGGGAGGTCTTCTATTTCCGCGGGGTGACAGGCGGCAGTGTAGTAGCCGGTTCCCATGACGACGTGCACGCCCGTAGCCTTTGATATCCGCACCAGCGCTTCCGGATTGCGATCGATGCCGATAACGGTCAGCTCGGCAATTGCGCCGCCGCCGGAATTCTTGTATCTCTTCAATTCCTCGATGGCCACTTTCTCATCATCCAAATATAAATTGTAAACATTCGAAAGCCAGTTCCGCCGCAAAAAGCCGATGTTCTCGAGCGTGATCGGCTCCCCTTCCATTCCCTCGCGTATTCCCGGCGGGATCAGGTTCACCAGCAGATGCTCGTGCGTTTGCGTGAAGCCCAGTTTCGACGGCTCGATCAATCCGAGGACTGTCTGTATTCTCCCTTTTGGTCCGCTCATAAGATTCTCCCTGCTGCTTATTTTATAGATGATAGATCATGCTGGGCGGAGTATATAACATTTGGACTCGCAGATCAACCAGGACGCGGCGCCCACCCAGAAGGAATGCGGGGATGGAGAGAGGCGGATTGACAGACACCGCATCGTAATGGAAAACAAATAATGAAGGCGGCGAATCAATCCATGTCCACGGCTTCTTTACACTCGCGGCAGCGTTTGGCGCCGCGGAAGAGACTGGCGCCGCAATGGGGGCAAACATAGCGCGCCTCTTCGGCGGCGACCCACTTTTCCGTCCCCATCTCGCGCCATTGCGGTATCGCGCGGTTGATGACGCGCTTGCCGACAGGCAGCGGAAAATTCTCGATCAATTCGCAGGGAAAATCCGAGCACTGGTGGCAGCCCTGATAGCCTTTTTTCGTAGAGCAGTTCTTGATCGGGCACATGCGGCAGTATCCGAACGGATCGTTTGAAAGACATCCTTTGCAGCGGACTTCCGCCGGTGTCACGCCGTAGACGGTCGCCAGCCGCTCCTTGAATTTGTCGTTATCATCCCGGTGCGCGATGTAGACTCCGCACACGCCGCAGTACAGCCCGCAGGGAGCGAGCAAATCCGGATTCACCGCCATTTTTCGGCCTCCTCCTCAAGATGTTGTGAACAAGAGCAGCGCAACGATCTTAGATTATTGTCGCAGCGCAATCGAACGTTTCATCAATTATACCCGATAGAAGGTCAGATAGTGCTCCTCGAGGCGGGCCACGCCTGTTCTGATAGCTGCGTCGCGAACGGCGCGCGCCACTTTTTCCGGCACCTGCCGGTTCAGGACGCTGGGGATGATGTAATCTTCCGTCAGTTCCTCTTCCGCCACAACGGAGGCGATAGCATGAGCCGCCGCAAAAAGCATTTCATTATTGATCTCTTTCGCGTGGCAGTCGAGCAGGCCGCGGAACAGGCCCGGAAAGCAGAGCACGTTGTTGATCTGGTTCGGATAATCCGATCTTCCCGTGGCGACGATGCGCGCGTTCGGTCCAACGTCCTCGGGCAGGATTTCGGGATCGGGATTTGCCATGGCGAAAACGATTGCGCCCTTCGCCATCCTTTCGACTTCCGCAGAACCTATGGTGCATGGCTGGGAAAGGCCGAGGAAGACGTCCGCGCCTTTCATTGCGATCGATATGGAACCGCGAAGGCCTTCGGGATTCGTTTGCCGGGCCAGCAGTTCTTTCTGCGGATTCATGTTTTCTTTTCGGCCGCGGTAGAGGATGCCGGCTCGGTCGGACCCGACTATGTGTTTCACTCCCGCGGCCAGGAGCAGCCGGATCGAGGCGATTCCTGCGGCGCCGAGGCCGCAAACGGCGATCCGGATATCTTCGAGGCGTTTGTCAACGAGTTTCAGGGCGTTGATCAAGCCGGCCAATATCACGACGGCCGTTCCGTGCTGGTCGTCGTGAAACACGGGGATATCGAGTTCTTTCTTCAGGCGCTCCTCCATTTCGAAGCACCGCGGGGAGGAGATGTCTTCAAGATTGATGCCTCCGAAGGCGGGCGCTATCCAGCGAACCGCGGAAACGATTTCATCCGGATTTTTTGTATTCAAGCAGATAGGAAACGCGTCGACCGCTCCGAATTCCTTGAACAGCATCGCCTTTCCTTCCATTACCGGCAATGCCGCCTCCGGCCCGATATCACCGAGCCCGAGCACGGCCGGTCCGTCGGTAACAATGGCGACGCAATTCTTTTTGATGCTGAAGTCATAGACTCGGTTCGGGTCTTCGCGGATGGCGGTGCAGACTCTTGCTACTCCGGGCGTGTATATCATCGAGAGGTCCTCGCGCGTCTTGAGGGGGAGCTTGTTTCTGATCTCGATTTTCCCGCCCTGATGCGCCCTGAACGTGCGGTCGGTCACGTTGAGAACCTTGACACCCGGCAGTTGCTTGATCTCATCGACCACGGTCTGCCCCATCGGGATATCGCCCACATTGACAACGACATCGCGAATGATGGTGTCTTTGCCGAAGCCGATGATATCGATGGAGCCGATATCGCCGCCGGCTTTGCCGATGGCGGATGTCACCGTTCCGAGTTTGCCCGGCTTGTTCGATATCTCGAGGCGAATGAGAATACCATAGCTCGGGCTTGGCGTCCTGTGCATACGAAGTCCCTCGTCGATAGGATCCCGGGAGCCAGAGAGAAGGTAAACGGAGTCAATCCCCCTCGCGTCGCTACTACATTATTGTGTTTCTAAACGCGTCGTGATGCTAAGAATATGCTCATTGCAACGGCGCCCGACTATCTGCGATTGAAAACCGGTTTTCTTTTCTCCGCGAAAGCCGTAAGGCCTTCCTTGCCGTCGGGATGGGCGGCGCAGGTGGAAAGCGCGGCGCGCTCGCGTTCGAGCTGCATCTCAAACGGCGTGTTGAATGAGTCGGCGATAAGTTCCTTGCACCACCCAAAAGAATGGATCGAGCCTTTGAGCAGGTCGTGCGCCATCGTGCGCGCCTCTTCCATGACGCGGCCGTCGTCGACCGCCTTATTCACCAGCCCCCATGCCAGCGCCTGCTCCGAGGAGATCGGTTTGTCAAATGCCATAATTTCCATTGCGCGCGCGACGCCGACGACGCGAGGCAGGGAGAAGGTGCCGCCGCCGTCTATGCACAGGCCGGCGGAGGTGTAGGCCTGCCGCATGATGGCTGATTTCGCCATCACGCGAAAATCGCACGCGAGCGCCAGCGAGAAACCGCCGCCCGCGGCGACTCCATTGATCGCGGCGACGACGGGTTTTTTCATCCGGCGGATTTCGAGGATTGCCTGATGATATCGCGCGGCGAGTTCGTGGAAGGCCGCTGGTCGGCCTGAAGGCTGTTCGAGCGCCCACTTCAGATCGCCTCCGGCGCAGAACGCTTTTCCTTCGCCTGAAATGATCACCGCCAAAACGGTATCGTCCATCGCAATGCCGATCAGGCGGTTTGCGAGCAGCTCGATCATTTCGAGATTGAAGGCGTTGAACGACTGGGGCCGGTTCAAAAGAACTTCACACACCTCATCATTCCTATTGATCTTGATCAGTTCGCTCATCGATTACCTCCCAATGCACAGCTTCCCTAAAAACTGACGTGCGTCCTTCTTCTATAATCCAATGGGGCAGTGGACGACGCAGGCATTGCAACGGTACCATGTGTGTTCGTCGACGGCCCCCATGTTGACGATCATGTCGCGGTGCTCCTTCATCGAATACTCTTTCATCAGCATGATAGAGAGCGGCGCGAGCGCCTGCGTCATCGTGCAATTGATGCGGTTCACTTTTCCGGTCCCATCGAGGGCTCCGGCCGGACATTTGTCGACACAGATGGAGCAGTCGTCGGGGCATCTTTCATTCAGCGGACGGTCCTCTTCAAGGACCGCATCTGTTACGACGGTTCCGAGGCCGACTCGCGGGCCGTACTTCGGCGAGACGAGCAGTCCGTTTTTTCCGATCCAGCCGAGGCCGGACCTGGCCGCCAGATCGATCTGCGAGAGATATCCCCACAGGTCGAAGCTCTTGGGCATCTCGAGTGGAGTACAAATGAAAACCGGCGCGGCGACAAATCCCTGTTCCTCCAGATACAGAGAGATATCGATGGACATTGCATCGAGCCTTCTCCCGCCGATTCCGGCGAGACGAACATAGAAAGGCATCGCCCGCTGCGGGTCTTTCAGGAGATGTAGACATCCTTTGGGGAAGGGAACAAGGAATGATACAACGCTTTTGGCTTCGGGCAGTATCTTCAGCATGTTTGCATGAAGCGCCTCCGAATCGTTGAATGATTCAGTCTGGAGCACTTTGACTTCCGTCGCACCCAGCGCCTCGCACTTTTTCAGCAACTGCTGTTTCAGATTTGGCTTGTTCATGGGGTCTCTCCTTTTTGAAGGGAATCAAAGGGATTTTACCACAACTGCGCCGCGCGGCCAAAAAGAGAACTGAAATAGAGACAATTGAACTGAAAAAAGAGAAGATGGAAACAGGAGGGGACGAAGGGAACGGGGTAATATACTTTGAAGTCGCAGGCAAGTTGCCTGCGCCAGTGCGCCAGAAAGGTGAATAAAAGGGAGGAGCAGGCGTTTGTTTGAGAGTGGGCCGTCTTTTTTCCTTGACAATTGGTACGGACATTATAATATACTGGCCGCGAACCAGCGGATCGGTGACTACTTTCCTCCTGAGCTGTCCGGGAGGAAACTGAGGGCTGGAGTTCACGCAGGAGAAGATCGCATGAAACTGAAAAAAGGGCCGATACCCCTTTATTATCAGCTTGAGCGGGCGCTGCGCAAGCGAATCCTTTCGAACCGCAAGAACGGCGTGCAGGCGTTTCCGAATGAGCGGGAGCTGTGCGAGGAGTACGGTGTCAGCCGGGCCACCGTCCGGCAGGCGCTCATGATTTTGGAGCGGGACGGCCTGCTCGTCAGAGAGCAGGGCCGCGGCACCTTCATAAATGAGAGGAATGGGCGGGACGATTTATTTGTGGCGTATGGATTCATGGACGACCTTTTTCTGTTCGGCTCGAAGACGACGCTCGAACTGCACACAAGAACCCTGATGAAGGTCGATAACCAACTGGCCGAAGAGATGCATCTGGACGAAGATGAGGAAGTGTACTTCTTCGAGGGGATTCGATCTTTTGATGAGATGCAGTTCAAGGGTTTGTTCCGGGCATGGGTTCCCGGGGATATCGGTGAAAAGATCACGCTGGGGAATTTCAGTAGTCCGTTCTTTATTGCCGCGGTAGAGGAGGCGTCGCTGCAGAGGGTCACGCGAGCGCATCAGACCATCTGCGCGAAAGTAGCCGCCGCAGAACATGAATCGGCGATGGGTGTTGGAGTCGGTCATCCGATCCTGGTGTTGAGGCGCATCTTTTTCACGGCTTTGGACAGGGCGGTTCAGGTGTCTGAGACGCACTTGCCGGGAGACGCTTACGGCCCGATCACAATACTTGAAAGGGTTACGCAACAGGACTCTTCCCATTTGCATAAAAGATAGGAGATCTGCCATGGAGGAGCGCAAAGAAGAGATCAAGAAAAAGGAACAGGAATGGAAGGCGGCGTGCGTTGAGAAGGCGCTCAAGAGGTTTCCGCTTTTGAGTGAATGTCCGAGCCGCTTTTATACGCCGCTTGACATGAAAGATGATTTCGATTTTATCGAGAAAGTGGGCTTTCCGGGCCAGTATCCTTTTACCGCCGGAGCGTATCCATTTGACCCGATGGCCGGCCTCTCGAAATTCGCCGCCATAGCACCGGCGGGCGCGGCCACGACGCGGGCGGCTTTATATTCGGGTTACGGCAAGCCGGAGGACACGCGCGACTATTACAAGAGCCTGATCGACAGAGGCGGCAAGCAGGGACCCAACCTCGCTATGGACCTGCCGACGCAGTGCGGGTACGACTCGGACAACTCGCTGGTGGCCGGTGAAGTCGGAAAAGTCGGGGTTTCGATCGATACGCTTCGGGACCTCGAAGTCATTTACGAGCCGTATCAGGGCGATTTGAATCTGGACCGCATCGCCTCGAACTTCACGATCAACGCGCCCGCCATCTATCTGATCGCGATGTATGCGGCACTGGCCGAAAAGAGGGGAGTGCCTCTCAATAAACTGAGGGCGACGCCGCAGAATGACATCCTGAAGGAATACATAGCGCGCGGCACGTACATATTTCCGCCGAAGCCGGCGATGCGGCTGTTTCGCGACACGCTTGTTTTCATCAACGAGCATATGCCGCATGTAAACATCACCAGCATGGGCGGCTATCATATTCGAGAGGCGGGCGCCACTCGCGTGCAGGACCTCGCCTACAGCATGGCGAATGCGATCGCCTATTTGCAGGAGGGCGTGAACGCGGGCCTCGAGGTGGACGCCTTCGCTCCGCGGTTCACCTTCAACGCGTTCGGCGGCAGCATGGAATTTCTGCACGAGATCGCCTTCCAGCGAGCGGCCCGGCGCATGTATGCGAAAATCGTGAAAGAAAGATTCGGCGCAAAGGATCAGCGAAGCATGGTGATCAGGCAGCCGATAACCGCTCACATCGGGCCGTCGGACACGACCATTCAGCGCCCGCTCAACAATCTGACGCGCGCCGTCATGGGCGCCGTGATGGGAGCGCTTTCGGGCGGAACGGCGGCTCCATTTCCGCCGTATGACGAACCGCTCGGGCTGGGATGGAGCCTCGAAGCGCAACAGCTTATGCAGGATGCCGGCCGGATACTCATCTGCGAGGCGAGACTGCTCGACGTGGAGGATCCATTTGCCGGCTCATATTGCATGGAGGCGCTGACCGACGAGATCGAAGCCGAAGCGTGGGAAGAGCTGAAGAAGGTGGAGGATCTGGGCGGCGCCGTCGCGGCGATCGAGAAAGGCTACATGCAGAGACAGATCGCCAAGAGCGCATACGAGCGTCAAAAGGCGGTCAGTTCCGGACAGAAGCTGGTGGTTGGGGTCAATTGCTTTACGGGCGAAAACGAGCTCGAGGTCGAGACAACACGTCTGGTGCCTCATCCGTATGACCCGAAACGGCGCGAGCGCGCTGAAGACGAGCAGATTGCCGCACTGACGGAAGTGAAGAGAAGCCGCGACAACGCAGAGGTCGAACGACTGTTGAAGGAGTTGGATGAGCAGGCCCGGCAGGAGGCTGTTAATCTGGCGCCGCACTTGGTGAAATGCGCCAAGGCTTATGTCACCATTCAGGAAGTGTGCGACGTTCTCCGCGGCGTGTTTGGCGAATACGAGCCAGCGTCGATATTGTAGGCGCGAGGGGCGAACGGACTCATGGACGCGTCCGACTGGTCGGACATGTCGGATACGTTGGACATCAAACCATTTTTTATGACCAAAGACGACGACATCCTCAGGTTTTCCCTGAATCCTTCGGGCAATCATTTGTGCAGTCCGAGCGATCTCCTGGGCCGACACTTGAGCGAGCTGCTCGATTTACTGATCCCGACGGGGGGAGGCCGCGAGCTGAGCGTTGACGGATACAAGCTTCTGAGCGAGCGGCAGATCGTGCAACGTGTCGATCGGGTTCACGCGGACAGGAACGGCTGTGCCTCTGATCCTTTGGAATTGTACGAGCCTCGCATCGGGTACATCAAGAGGATGCTGGAATCGCTGATGGAGGTGGTGCAACTGGAGTCGGGCGGAAAGCCGGTGGACGTTGATGGTTTTCGGCTGAAGCATCCGCCCCAGTGGCTTACACCCGGCGGCGGCGCCAATGATATCCTGGCTCATGCGGCGTCCCGGTGCAACCTGCATTGCCGGTTTTGCTATAACAGCGATGCGCCTCCCGCCCTGTCATTGAAGCCGGCCGATCCTGAAGTTGAGTACCGGCACGTGGAGGCTCGCATCAAGCACTACGCGCCGAACGGCAAATTAAACATATTTCCGAACATGGGCAGCCCGAAGGAAATGCTTGCTCATCCCAGGATTGAGGGTATATTGCGGCAACTGCGTGCCAAAACCACAGAGGTTTTCCGCATCCCGACCAACGGCGCGGCGTTGACGCCGGCCATGGTGGGAATCCTGGCGGAAGTCAAGCCGGTTTTATTGGATGTATCACTTAACTCGTCGTCGACGGAGAGGCGAAGTTGGCTGATGAATGATCCTTCGCCCCAGGTAGCAATTGGGTCGCTCGCACGTCTGAAAGCCGGAAAGATTCCGTTCTCCGTCGTAATCGTGCCGTGGCCATTCCCGTCGCGGAAAGAGATGTTGGAGGACTTGCGGGAAACGGTTGCTTTCGCGGCGTCATTTGATCCCACTCTCATCCAGATCAGCCTGCCCGGCTGCGCGCGCTCCTTACATGAGAAAGCAGCGTTTCCTCTTGATGAGGTGTGGACCGAACTCAGAGCCGAGGCAGGAGAACTGAGGAACATGGTCGACTGCCCGCTGGTGATTCGTCCGGGATTGTTCGAGGAATTCGATGATCCCGCGGCGCCGAATGATCCGCTCGTGCACGGTGTGATGAAAAATTCTCCCGCCTGCCGGGCGGGCATCCGTCGCGGCGACCGTATCGTCCGGGTGAACGGTCTTCCCGTGAGCACGCGCCCGCAGGTGCGGTCGCTCTTGACGACTGTCCATCAAAGCGACCTCAAGGAGACTGCTGTTTTGATTGAGCGGAACGGAAATCTGCTTGATGTGACGGTCGGCTTGCAGGATTACGAGTATCCTTACACGCCGAGGACAGCGACACACCTGGGAATCGTGTTTGCGTCTTCAGGCATTCCCCATGAATGGGTAGCGAAGGTTAAAGATGTAATCGTCAGTCACGGGGCGAGGGAGGTGCTGCTGCTGACCTCAAAGCTTGTGCGCCCCGCTTTGGAGCGGCTCTTGGCGCACAACGGCAGCTTCTCCGGCGTGAAGCTGCATATCCGCATCCCCAAAAACGATTTCTTTGGGGGAAACATTTTTATGGGCGACCTGATGGTGGTCGAGGATTTCATCCGAGCGGCCGAGACGTTTGTTAAAGAAGAGAGGATACGGCCCGGCCTCGTTGTCATTCCCACATCCCCGTTCCATCTCAGCCGATGGGGGAGAGACCTGACAGGGCGGGTTTATCTGGATATTGAACGGGCTCTGAAGATTCCGGTGAGATTGGTCGAATGTGATCCCATATTTGATTGAAGGAGACGACGATGGAGAATAAGGTCAGAGTTCTCATATCAAAGATAGGACTTGACGGGCACGACCGCGGCTCGAAGGTGATTGCGTATGGCCTGCGCGACGCCGGTTTCGAGGTGATCTACCTTGGCATCCGGCAGACACCGGAAAAGATCGTGAGCACCGCGATCCAGGAGGACGTCAAGGTCATCGGCCTGTCCATTCTCTCCGGAGCGCACGTACCGCTGACCAGGCGCGTCATAAACAAGCTTAAGGAAGAAGGCATCGAGGACGTCATCATTCTGGTCGGCGGAGTCATTCCCGAGGCCGATATTCCGGTGCTCAAGGAGATGGGCGTCACCGGCGTTTTCACATCGGGCACGGATATCGGCGAGATTGTCGGCGTCATCAATCAGCATGTCGGCGCGAATAACTGAGATAAAGGGGGAAAAAGGACGATCTTCACACTCCGCAAGACGCGTTCTTGCCCTGCTTGACGAGATGCCAGTGACTGCCTCTGGAAAATACGCAAAACAGCTCTCAAGGAAAAGTAAAAGAGGGCAGACAGAGCCGAAATTTTATGATGGATTAATATTCAAAGTTTTTACCCTACGGAGATAGGCACAACCGATGGGCTTTCTTAACATACTGGTATGCAAGGAATTATAACAAAAAAATAGGCTCTGTCCCTATTTTTGAAAGGGAATTGGGTTATGAAAGTGGAAGTGCTGAATCCCGTTGGGGAAGTAACGGCGGAGAAACAGACGCTGGCGGGCCGCCAAAAGAATCTGGCGGGAAAGACCGTTGTGTTTTTTGGCAATGCAAAGCCCAACGTGAATCTCCTGTTTGACAATCTGGTGAAGATGTTCGCCGCAAAGTACCCCGCCACGAAGACCGTGAGGAAAGGAAAGGAGAACGCTGCATTCGCGGCTCCTGAAGAATACCTTCAGGAGGCGGCCGATGCGGCCGATCTGGTGATCTGCGGCGTCGGCGACTGAGGGTCGTGCACGTCGTGGAGTATCCACGACTCCGTCTCTTTCGAGAAGAAAGGCATCCCGACCATTTCCCTCGTGACCGACCAGTTCCGTCCACTGGCGGCGGCCGAGGCGAGAGCGCTCGGGATGCCCGACATTCCGCTTGCGGTCATACCGCATCCGCTCGGCGGGCGAAGCGAATCGGACGTGACAATGCTGGCGGGCAAGGCTTTTCAGAATATTACCGAATACGTAACCCGACATGAGGCGCGGAATGCCGATGCAACCGCCTCGGATTTACCCCGACAGTTCAGTATCAGCGGTGACGCAGACGCACAGCAGGAATTCTTTTACGGCAAAGGCTGGACCGATGGTCTTCCAGTGATACCGCCGACGCGCGAGCGAGTGGAGGCAATGCTTCTTGCCGCCGGCAGGGAGCCGGAAGAGGTGCTTGGCGAATTTCCGCCCGTTTATGCCGCCGCAACTGTTGAGAAGATCGCCACAAATACCGTGATGGCCGGTTGTCTGCCGTCGTATTTTCCGGTGGTGCTGGCCGCGGTCGAGGCGATGATGGAGGACCAGTTCAACCTGTACGGCATACAGACGACGACACATCCCTGCAGTCCGCTGATCATCGTGAATGGTCCCCTCGCTCGCGAGCTGGGAATTAACAGCAAGGGCAACTGTTTTGGGCAGGGGAGTCGCGCGAATGCCGTTATTGGCAGGGCGGTCCGGCTCGCAATGCAAAACGTCGGTGGCGGGATTCCGGGAGAACTGGACAAAGCTACGATGGGGCATCCGGGCAAGTACAGTTACTGCATGGCCGAAAACGAGGAGGAAAGCCCGTGGGAGCCGCTGCATGTCGAGCGGGGATTCGATCGAACTGCGAGCACAGTCACCGTCGTGGCTGCGGAACCGCCGCATAACATCAACGACCACGGCAGCACGACCGCGGAAGCGGTTCTCACCACAATTTGCGGCGCGATTGGCAGCGCGGGCAATAACAATCTGTACAGAGTGGGCGATCTGTTCGTGGTCCTCGGGCCCGAGCACGCCGCGACAATAGCGGCGGGAGGCTTCTCCAAGAAAGATGTCCAGGAATATATCTTTGAGCACGCGCGAGTATCGACGCGAAAGATGTCGGCCGAACAGTTGAGCCATATACAGGCCGGAAGAGAAGACTTTGTCGAACCCGACGGAACCTTGCGGGTGGCACAGATGGCCGGCGCAATCAATGTGATAGTTGCCGGCGGTCCCGGCAAACACTCGATGTGGATTCCCACGTTCGGGATCACCTATTCGGTGACGCGGGCGATTCGTCCCAAGGGAGTATGAAGTGGCCGAACCGAATACAAAGGCGTTGGCTCAGGTGCGAGAGATGGCGGTAGAGCATGCCCGCGCAGCCGGCTATTTTCTGAATCCGATTGAGTCCATCAAAGAGGCGACTCTCGCCGGCTTGGCGCGCAATCTCGAGCGGTATGGGCGCCCCTTTTGCTCGTGCCACGTGGTAACGGATGATTTGCTTAAGATGTCACAGGAAGCTGAGAAGACGGTATGTCCGTGCGCGGAGCATCGCGCGCAAATCAAGGAGCAAGGCTGCTGTCACTGCGGATTATTCATGACGCAGTCGGCGGCGGAAAGGCTATTGAAGGATAGGACCGCCTAAATTAGGGGGAGATTCTCTGTCCCCAATTTTCTGGAGAAGCAAATGACAACCGACAATCTGCTTAGAGGCGGGATTGATCTGCATACTCACAGCGGGCCGAGCCTGTATGATCGGGCGCTGGACGATTTCGGGCTGGCTGCCGAGGCGAAGGAAGCCGGCATGCGGGCGGTGGTGATAAAGGCGCATGAATGCCCGACCGCCGGACGCGCCGCACTGGTGAACGCAAGAATGGAAGGGGTTACTGCCTGCGGCGGAGTCGTTTTAAACCACTCGGTGGGCGGATTCAATGCGGCTGCCGTAGATGCGGCGCTGAGGATGGGCGGCAAATTCGTGTGGTTCCCCACTTTTGATTCTCAGAATCACCTTTCCCACTACGGGGGGCACAGTGACACAGCAGCCGAAGCGGCGCTGGCCGGCCTGAGCGTTCTCGATGAAGCCGGTCGATTGAAGCCGGAGATTGGACCGATTCTGCGAAAGATTGCGGAGAACAAAGCCATATTGGGAACGGGTCATCTTTCAGCCCGCGAAATTCTTGTTTTGACGGATGCCGCGCTGGCTGCAGGCGTCGAGAAAATCCTGATCACCCACGCCGACATGTTTTTTGTGGGGTTGACCCTTGAACAACAAGTGGATCTGGCGAGAAAGGGCGCGGTTCTGGAGAAATGTTATCTCGCGATGTTGTTATCGCAGGAGGGCGGCGGCAAGAGAATGGCCGGGAGCATCAAGGCGATCGGCGCCGAAAGTTGTGTTCTCGTGACCGACCTGGGCCAGTCGGTTTTTCCGCATCCGGTAGCAGGAATGCGGACTTTCATCGAGGCTCTGATGACGGAAGGCATTAGCCGGGGCGAGATCAGAACGATGCTGGTCGAAAATCCGCCTCGTCTGCTGGGGGTGTAGCATTGAAAGTTCACCCGATCCAATTGAGGCGCGAGCGGGGCACGTTTGAGAAAATTTGGAAAGGCGCGCAGATATGATAATCGAAGATTTTTCCGTCGAAACAGTCGAGGTCGCAGGGCATCCGATCCAAACATTCAAAAACCGTTTCCGCACTATTTGGGAAATGTTTTCAAGATGCGCCGCTACCTTCGAGAACGAGATTTTTCTGATCGAGGGCCAGACCCGCCTCACCTTTCGGCAAACGGCGGAATTGGCGGCCTGCATGGCTGCGCGCCTCGAAAAGGTTGGGGCGGCAAAAGGCGACCACGTCGGAATCCTGATGGAGAATTCCCTCCGCTTCGTTATTTCTTTCTGGGCGATCCAGAAGCTGGGGGCGACTTCGGTTGTTTTCAATACTCGTTTGGCGCCCGCCGAACTGGAACGGCAGTTGCGATTTTCGGACCTGAAGATTTTGCTCACATCTCCGCTGTTATCGCCGAAACTGCAGGAGATCGATTCCGCCTCTTTGGCTTTTCGCCAAATCGTGCTCGGGGACAATTGGCAGGATGAGCTTCCGAAACGGGATGGTGCGCATTCGCAGGACGGAATAGCGGAAGACGACACAGCTCTGGTTCTCTTCACTTCCGGGACCGCGGGCACGCCGAAAGGCGTAATGATCACTCACCGGAACATCATCACCAGCGCTCTCAAGGCGATGCATATAACCTCTCAATATTCCGGCTTGGAGGAATCCGGCGCGCAGACGATGTTGATGGTTGCTCCCCTGTTCCACGTGTTGGCGTTGCAGGAGCAATTAATGTCGGCCTTGATTCTGGGCCGGAGTTGTATCCTCGTTCCCTCCTTCAATCCGTGGGAGGTGGTCGAACTGTTAAGCCGCGAGCGAGTGAATGTGCTGGCGGGAACGCCGACCATGTACTGGCTGCTTCTCAACAAGACGCCTGTTCGCGACGCCAAACTCGACAGCGTCAGAATTATCACGTATGGCGGGGCGCCAATGCCGCCGGACCTGTTGAAGCAGATCAGGGAGAGTTTTCCCGGCGTGATCTGCCTGAACGGATATGGCTTGACGGAAGCCTCGGTCATCAGCACGCTCCATGACCGTTTCAGCGAAGTTCATCCCACGTCGGTAGGCCAACCGAATTTGTGTTCGGAAGTCAGGATCGTTGATCTTCTTGACGGGAAAGAATTGGGGCCGAATGCGGTGGGTGAACTGGCGGTGCGGGGCGCGCTTGTTTCGAAGGGGTATTACAAGTTGCCGGAGGAGACGGCGAGGGTGTATCGCGACGGCTGGTTCCACACCGGCGACATGGCGTATCGGGATGAAGACGGATTCCTTTTTATCGTGGGGCGGACGCGCGAGATGATCAATCGGGGCGGCGAGAACGTATATCCGGTCGAGGTGGAGAACGTTCTGCATCTCCACCCGAAAATTCTCGACGTGGCGGTTTTCGGACTGCCCGACCCTGTCATGGGCAGTGCGGTGGCATGCGCGGTCATCCTTCGACCGGACGTCGAAACGATCGGCGTGGACGAGATACGGGAATTTTGCGCCGGCCATCTTGCCGATTACAAGATGCCGCGAAAGGTTTTCCTCGTGCCGGATCTGCCGAGGAATCCGGGCGGAAAAATAATGAAAAGCAAACTGGTCGAGCAATTCAGGGAAACGGCAAGCCCAGATAAACAGTGAGCGCAAAGGGAGGCGAGAATGGATTTCCAACTGAGTGAGGAGCAGATAATTTTCAAGAAGATGGTGCATGATTTTGCGGACGAGCGGCTTGCTCCGCTGGTCGATACGTGGGAGCGAGAAGGTTTTGTCAGGGACTTGACGCTTATAAAGGAATATGCGGACCGCGGCCTGCTGGGTATCACGCTTCCCGAGAAATACGGAGGCGGCGGGCTGACGGCGTTTGACGCCATCCTGGCGATGGAGGAGTTGGCGCGGGTGAGTTGCGTCGCGTCCGGTCCGGTCTTTGAGACAAGTTTCGGACCAATTCGCGTCGTCGAGCAATTCGGCACGGAAGAACAGAAAGAGCGATTCATCCCTCCGTGCTGCAAAGGAGAAAAATTCATGGCGGTCGGCATGACGGAGCCGGGCGCCGGCTCGGCGCTGACCGATCTGACGACGCGGGCCGTGCTTGAGGGAGATCATTATGTCGTAAATGGTCGAAAGCGGTTTATCTCCGGCGGAGGTCATTCAGAATGGTACATGGTGTACGTCCGGCTCAGCGAGAAGAAGGGGCACAAGGGCATCGGCGGATTGGTGATCGAGAAGGGGGCGCCGGGTTTCAGCTTCGGCAAACAGGAAGAATTTATGGGACTTCGCGGCATCCCGAGCTGCGATTTGATTTTTGAAGATTGCATTGTGCCGAAAGAGAACCTGGTAATTCCCGGGGGCGGGTTCGCGATGTTGATGCAGGCGTTTGACGTGGAGCGCTGCGGAAATGCGACGCAGTCGCTCGGAATCGCGTGGGGCGCGCTGGAAGCGGCGAAGAAATACGCACAGGAGCGGACGGCTTTCGGCAAGCAGATATGTGAATTCCAGGCCGTTCAGTTCCTTCTGGCGGATATGGCGATGAAGGTCGAGGCGGCCAGACTGCTGATTTACCGGGCGGCGGTGAATGCGGGGATGGGGCTGCCCTCGATATTTGAATCATCCGTCGCCAAGTGTTTCGCCAACGAGATGGCGAAAGAGGTGACAGATATGGCGCTGCAGGTATTCGGCGGGTACGGCTACTCGAAGGAATACCCGATCGAGCGAATGCTGAGGGACAGCCGCGGGTGGCCGGTGGCCGGCGGGACCGTCCAAATGCAGCGGATAAACATCGCCGGCGCGATGCTGGGCCGTCGCTTCAACCAGAGATGATAAAATTCATGATTGCTCTCCTCTTTATTGTACCTTTTGAAAGTGACATAATTACAAAAAGGCTGTAGTGGGTAATAAAGGTTTGCAGCAAAGAGAAGGAGAGTGTCATGAAGAAGTCAAGTATTCTGATTGTGGCGGCCTTTGCCGTCAGCGTCCTCGTTTTATTGCCGGCCATTATCGTTGCCCAGCAGCAGGAAGCGGGTCCTTCAAATCAGCCGGTCCGCCATTATTATGCGGATACGATGATAGGGAAGGCCATCCTCAGCAGTGACGGCGCGGTTCTTGGAGAAGTGGAGAATCTGGTGCTCTCTTCGGACGGCAAGGTTATGCTTCAGTTATCCAGAGGAGGAGTTTTTGACATTGCCGAACGGTACATGATGATTCCGTGGCAGTTCGTCGACAACGTCACTCGCACCAATGTCCTCTTAACATTGTCGGCCAGTGATATCCAGAACGCGCCCATGTGGCGCAGTGAGACGTTGGGGCCTGGATGGAGTGATGAGGTCAATGCCTATTTCGGCGAGGAGGGCCGGGTAGCTCCGCGTCCGAGCGCTGAAGAGGAACAGCGCGAGTATTACGGAGAAGAGGACGTTCAGCGGTTTCGTCCGAGCCCGGACATCGGGGTGCAAGACGAACTCACCCGCGGGAGAGCCTGGTGGCGGTAAGAGAGGGAACAAACAGTAATGCCCGGCTCTAAATAAGGGCTTCTGATTCACTGTGAATCTGATACGTTGGAGGCGCGCCGTTTTTTTTCAGCGCGCCTTCATTTTGTTGAATGAAAGAACGAGCTGTTAATCGTTTGGCTTACTGCCAACCATTAAAGAGGGGTGTGTTGCGGGGTGCGATGCATCGCGCAAGAAATTGGGCCCTATCTTCTTGATTCCTTATCTTGGAATAACGGGCAAGGTGATGTGCGACGGGTGTTCCTGGCTGTGGTAAATCCTTTGTGTCGCTCGTTCCGTTTCCGAACTCATTGCGAATTCGGCGCCGGTGTTCAGATTGCGGTCGAACCGGTCGAAATTACTGCTGGATATCTCGACGCGTATCTTGTGGCCGGCCTTAAGAACGTAGCTCGTCGCCCAAAGATCGATTTTGTACTCATATATCTTCTCGGGCTCGAGAGGTGTTGGCGCGGTGGCTGACTCGCGCACGCTTGCCCGCTGGATGCCTTCCTGGATCAAATGCAGGTAGCCGTCCGGGAAAACATCCACCAGAGCGGCGGTAAAGTCCGTATCCACAGCCGATGATGCCGCATAAAGCGTAACCGAAATCGGTCCAGTAATCTCCATCTCATTCTCGAGCGGGGCGCTCGTATAAACAAGAACGTCCTCTCTCTCTTCCGCGGCGCGCCTATCCTTCATCTCAGCGGCGAGCGCCCAGAGGTCGATGTCATAGTGGATTTTCACCGGGTCCTGAGGATCGTACACGTATGTATCAAACGGCTCATCGAGGGGAGCGTCCGGATTGAGCATACCGTCTCCGTCCAGCGTGTTCGCGCTCCCGGCGCTGTGAAGGTAGTAATCGGTACATTGTGTTCTCGCCAGGGGCCACTCGTTCTCATCGCGCCAATCGTTGTCGCCGATGACGAAGATATGGACTGGAGATGTTTTCTCAAAGCCGTTATCGATTCCCTTCAGATATTTGTCGTAAAAGGCCTGTCTAACTTCCCATGTTGTATTCGCACATTTGTCGCCGATATCGAGGCGGCCAATCCGGTTTGTCAACGTCGGCGTCCACTCGTGGTCGATCGGGGCGATGAGTATCCATTGCTTTTCTTTCGCGCCGGTCTCCATGTTCTTTTGTCTTTGCATAAGCCAGTCATCAATGGCCGCCTTGAGAAAAACATCGTACCAGCCTGCTACCACAAGTATGGGTATCTCCACGCGCTCGCGCCTCGTACGGAGATTATAGCTTTCCGTGACCTCATCGCGGAGCGGGTGCCGGAGGATCGTGTCGTATCGAGGAGTGGGGATGCCGGCTGCGTCATCCATCGTGATGAGCGGGAGATGCATTCGGTCGAGCCGGAAGAAATTCTGGTACGCTTTCCCCTGCAGCCAGATCGGATAAAGCCCCAGTGTCTGGAGCGTGAGCGCGCCGTTCTGAAACATCAGATCATGGAAATCCATGGCGGTGTTCATCGGCGAGACACACTTCAGATTCGGATGCCCGGTGACCGCCCCGGCCCATGTCGTGTAGCCGTAGTACGATTCTCCTTCCATGCCGATGTTGCCGTCGCACCAGGGTTGAGCCGCAATCCAGTCAAGCGTGTCGTATCCGTCGTCGGCCTCATTGATGAGAGGATCGAATTCGCCTTCAGAACAGAATTTTCCGCGGACATCCTGAGCGACGAAAACATATCCCTTCTTAGCCCAGAACTTGCCGATGGCGGGCATCCAGCAATAATACTCGTCCTTGCCGTATGGGAGCCTTGTCAGGATCACCGGGAACTTGCTCTCGGCCTTCGGCCCTTTCGGCCGGTAGATGTTGGCAGAGAGCCTCACGCCGTCGCGCATCGGGATCGGAACGTTTTTCTCGACCTCGATCCTGTCGTATCGGTCCGGTGTGCCATTCTCGATCCTCATGCAGGGAAGCTTGAAATATTTGTCGAACTTGTCGGTGAGCTGATACAGCTTCCATTGCAGGTCGGCCTTGAAGAAGGTCTTGCTTTGCTTTACCTCGCTCTCCTCGCCAAAAGAGGATTGAGCAATCACGACCAGCAGACAGAGTGAGGCGGCAAATATTTTAAGAGGAACGGCAAAATTCCGCAGGCATTTCATTTTTAAATCCTTCCGGTCGTTCCAACCCACTGTCTCCTGCAATCGATTCTGCGATCTGCTGTGATTACATTGCGGGCGACCACATGATGTCGCTCTTACGGACCGTTTGTACTCAAGGAAGTGGGTGATTATGCCTTTCCACGACACACACGTTTTCGGGCATGGCCTGCCGTGCTTCTATCGATAAATTCATTCAACGCGTGAAGCCGATAGTCCGAATTCAATGTTTCGGAAGCGATATCAAGTCTAAGCGAGAACGCGCTTCGGAAGATTCCGGACAATTTCGGCGGCGTCCTGCACGATACGATCTACGAGTTCTTCAACGAGCGGCAGGTTGTCAATGCGCTGAGCACATTCGCCGGCGGCCATCATTGCCTTGCTCTCATCGCCGGAATATGCAGCGTTGATCCCCGCTATTTCGTTTATGATTAATTCATAGGGAATTGTGGTGTAATCGTCCGGCTTGCCGAGAAAGACACCGGGAGACATCTTGAGCGAGTTTTCAGCATGTTTTTCGGTCACCGGCGTCTTTATCCATCGCGCCGGCCCGACGAATCCTCTCGCGATCAGGGTTCCGCGGTCACCTGCTTTGACAACACTGTTTTTCCACAATTCGGCGAAATCGCTTTCTTTGGTGGCCAGAAAACGCGTTCCCATTTGGACGCCCGCCGCTCCCAACGAAAGCGCCGCCGCAAGAGTCTTGCCGTCGCAGAATCCGCCGGCGCCGACAACGGGAATTCCGGAGCCCGCGAGCGCGTCGACAACGGCCGGCAAAAGGACCATCGAATGAACGGGTTCCCACGCGGTGTGAAAGCCGCCCTCGTGACCGGAAGCGACAATGATATCCACGCCCGCTTTTTTGCATCTGAGCGCGCCTTTGACTGAGGGAATCACGTGAAGCCACTTGAAGCCGGCGTTCTTGACCTTTTCGGTCCACGGCAGAGGATCGCCGGCCGAGGTGAACATGACGCGGAAGCGCTCTTTCATTTCCGGGTCCTCTTCGCGCGCCTCGATCGCAGCGTTAATGATCTCTTCGGCCCGTTCCTTCAATTCGGCCGAAACCATCACGTTGACTCCGAAAATGCCTTTTGTCTTGCGGGTGCCTTCGAGGGTCTGCCGGAAAATCTTTTTGAGCGCGGTCTTCTTGTCATCTTCGAGGGTCGCGCCGCCGGTCGTGACGAAATGGCGATAGATTTCCGGCTGGGTGTCTCTGGTATCGATGCCGCTTGAACTGATCAGCCCGAGCACGCCGGCATTTGCCGCCGCAATGGAGAGCTTGTTGGTGCCGAACGGTCCCATTCCCGCTTGAATGATCGGGTGTTTGATTCCGAGCATTTTGCAGAGGTCGGTGATGAACATATTGACAGCTCCTTTCGGTTTTCGGTTTATTCGGCGGTTTGACCGGTGGATGTCGCATGCGCCGCTCGTGCGTAATGATATCCGAGGAACAGGCAATTCTGCAAGGCGTGCAATCGCGTGAAGGCGGTTCCAGCCGCGCGATCTCGAGATTTGCTATAATGGCGAATAATTTCGGAGGAGGAAGATAGTGGGCGAGCACGATGCCAAGTTGAAGAGAATCAGGATTTCGCACGATTGCCTCGAATGCATTCATTGCCGCAAAGGAAAGGTGATGAAGAACGGCGATGTCCTTGCTCGCTGCAAACTGCGGGAGCGAACGTATATCATGGACAACATGCTTGATGCCTGCCCGCAACACCGATTCAAGCTGTTCGAGCAGAGGGATAAACGAGCGTTCCTTCCGTACCATATCTGGATCGAGATCACGAACACATGCAATCTGAAATGCAGGATGTGCGGTCAGCGGGGCACATACGGGTATCTCAATTCGCCGGGGCTGAACATGCATCGCAAGAACCTGTCCGTCGAGGCATGGAAGCAATTCATAGACGACGTCAGGTGTTTCCGGCCGATCATTCTGCTCCGGGGCGGCGAGCCGCTCCTGTATCCGGGAATAGCCGATGTGATGCGGCATATCAGCGAGAGCAATTTGTTTTTGTCGATGGATACGAATGGGACTCAACTGAAGAGATACGCCCATGAGGTCGCGAAATACGTCGATCACATTAATGTATCCATCGATGGCCCGCGCGAGGTGCATGATTTGATTCGAGGGGTTCCGGGCACATTTGACGCGGCCCGCGAGGGAATCGCAGCAGTACAGGCCGCACAGAAGGAATTGAGGATACACAGGGTTCAGCCGATATCGCTGAACTTCGTGGTGAGTCCCGACAATTACGAAGCCATTCCGGAAATGGCGCATGTCGCGGCGGAGCTCGGAGTGAGAGACGTGATGCTCACCCTCTGCTTCTTCTACAGCGAGGCCATGGAGAAGGATTACGAGGAGAGCCTGAAGAGAGATTTCGACGTGGCATCGCGTGCGGGGAAAGGATTTCGCAAAGAGCAGAGAAAGATCGATGCCCGGCTTTTGGCCGGAAATATTCGGTCGCTGCTGGATCACGACAAGATCAATTTCAATCTCATGCCGTATCTCGATGATGAGGCGCTCGGGAACTGGTTCGACGAACCGAGCCTGCTCGTGAGCTACGACAGATGTTATGCGCCGTGGTTTCTCGTGAACGTGATGCCCGACGGCGACGTGAATTTCTGCGCTGATATCGGCGATTACGTGATCGGCAACGTCACCCAAAACAGCCTGCTGGAAATCTGGACCAACGAGAAGGCGGAGCGATTCCGCGAGCGCATACTTAAGGAAAGGTTCTCCATTTGCAGGCGGTGCGTGGTGAACTTCCTGTATCCTGGCAACCGCTGTACGGCTCTCGCCGGGCTGCGAACCGCAAGCGCGATAATCAAATGCGGCCTGAAGACCCCCTTCTTCAGGAAATACTGGCAGAAGCACGAGTGGCTTACCCACAGTTTTTATTAGCCTTGACGCTTATTCTGTAAGAGCAGCATACCGCCGGTTACCGGCATAAGAGAAAACCAAAACGGAGGCGGCAAGAATGAAGATCACGAATCTGACAGTGACGCTGTTCGCATGGAAAAACATTCCGCTGAAAAGTTATGACGCGCAGGCCAGGATAACGACGACGAACAGCAACCTGGGGCTCGTCAAGATCGAGACCGACGAGGGCCTGAACGGATACAGCCTTCTCGGCCTGTCGCTCCACCCCGCAAGCCTTGATGCCCAGCGCGTCGTGAGTTTTCTCAAGCCGATTCTGCTGGGGCAAGATCCGCTCGATCGCGAGCGCCTCTACCAGACGCTCTACGTGAGACGCGAGCAGGCGGGGCCGAACACCATCTGCGCCGTCGACATAGCGCTCTGGGATATTGCCGGCAAGATCGCCCGTCTTCCCATTCATCGTCTCCTTGGCACGTTCCGCGACAGGATTCCCGTCTATGCCAGCTCCGAGCAGCACCCGACGGTCGAGGGTTACGTAGAGCAGGCGCTCGCCGTGAAGGCCGCCGGCTATCATGGATACAAGCTGCATCCGAACGGACGATGGCGAGAAGACATCGCCGCGTGTCAGGCGGTCCGAAAAGCGGTTGGTGCTGATTTCACGCTGATGCTGGACTCGCGCGCGAGCTACAGCATCGGTGAGGCGATAAGAGTGGGGCGCGCCATCGAAGAGCTTGGCTTTCTCTGGTATGAAGACCCGATGCCGTATTCCGACATTTACAACTATCAGAAGCTTGTCGAAAAGCTCGATATTCCGGTTATGGCGACCGAGTTTCCGCCCGGCTGGCTCGATATGTATGCTCCCTGGATAATGAACCGCGCGACCGACATGCTGCGTGGGGACGTGATGCTCAAAGGCGGTATCACAACATTAATGAAGATCGCGCATCTCGCCGAGGCATTCGATTTGAAGATCGAAATCCATCACGGATCGAACGCGATCAATGACGTTGCGAATCTTCACGTCCAGATGGCGATCAAGAACACGACGTACATGGAGGTCTTGTTGCCGCACGAGGCATGGTGGTACGGCCTGGTCGAGAACATCCGGATCGACAAGGACGGCTTTGCCCATGCTCCTGAGAATCCCGGCCTCGGCTACGACATCGATATGGACCTTGTGGAACGAATGAAGATAAGCGTGCTCGAATAGCAGTTACATTTTCGCCTTGCCCCTTCGGGACGCTTCGGGAGAGGGTTGTGGTGATGGCAACGTCTTTCTTTGCGGGGCGGCGAATTCGAGACGGGAGAGTGAGCAATGGCAAAATTTGAATATGAGATGGATGAGCATGTAGCCATCCTGACCATGAACAGCGGAGAGAACCGCTTCAACTTTTCTTTCTTCAACGATTTCCTGGAGATACTGGCTACGATAGAGCGCGACACGGACGCAAGGGTTCTCGTGGTGAAATCGGCCCATGAAAAAATATGGTCGAATGGAATAGATTTAGACTGGCTGAGGCCCGCAGTCGAACAAGATGGCCCGCAGGCGCTCGACAAATTCCTGGTGGAGTTCTATGGTTTCCTCAGACACCTACCGACGTATCCGATGATCACAGTCGCCGCGATCAGTGGCCACGCGTTTGCCGGCGGCGCCGTATTGTCTTTCATCCATGATTTTCGATTCATGCGCGCTGACAGAGGATGGATGTGTCTGAACGAGGTCGATATTGGTATTGCCCTCGGCCCGGTCATCACCGCTGTCTCGAAGCGGGCCCTCCCCCTTTACAAATTCGAGGAAATGGCGTACACGGGGAAAAGGATCACCGCTCAAGAGGCTCAAGAACACCACATCATCATGAAAGCATGCCCTCTTCCCGAGCTGATGAAGGAAGCTCTCGCGTTCGCAAAGCCCCTGAAGAAGGACAGAGACATGATCCGGCAACTAAAGCTTGAGACACATAAGGAGCTTCTGTCAGTTATCGACGAGACCGTTTCATCTCTGGTCCCGAAAACAGACACAACATGAGTGAACGATCCGACGCGTTTCGGGAAGAAGATGTCAGCCCTCCGCTTTTGACAAATCCAGTTTCTTGCTGACCCGCTCCATTGCCTTTCCTAGTAAGGCGCTGGTTGCGTGAAACTTGCATGGGTTTTGAAGGCCGCTGTGGCGCCTCCGTCGTCACTTCCAGCCGCAGCCAAAACAAAACCTTACTATCACAAATGAATCGAATCAGTGCCGAATCACCCGAACGAAGTCCCTTCTTTTCGTCATTCCTGCGAGCGTTAAAGCATGCCCCGGACCCCGATCCGGGGCAGGAATCCAGGATGTCGTCAGACCCGGAGATTCAGAAACGGATCGAAGAGCGACCGGATGAAGGCTATGTCCATGTACCGCTGGAGCGTCGCCCATGTGTCGGGATTCCTGAGGCCGTTATAATCCGTTTGATAGGCCACGTACGCCATCGCCGACCAGGATATGCCGCGCAGATACACGAACGGATCACGCAGGCGAACCCGCTCGGCAAGCGTGTCGCGGAGATGCGCGTCGGACACGGCAGTCGAGTACTCCTTGAGGAAATCCAGTTTGTCGCGCTCGGTCATGCGATAGGACGTTTTCCATAACGTTGTCAATGGCGAACAAAAATGCGAGAGGTCTTGAGAGGGGTCTCCCCAGCGCGGCATCTCCCAGTCCACCAGATGAATGGAATTCCGCGCTCGATTCACGATGAAGTTTCCGGAGTTGACTTCCGTATTCACAATGCACAGGCATGGGTCCTCCTTATAATACCTTTCACGCGCCCGCGCCTCATTCGCCCATGCGAGCACATCGTTGAGATAATCTCGAATCTTAGCGTCCGCAAGGTCCGAGTCAAAGTATTTCTGGAGAAGTCCGCTGCACTCATTGTAGATAAGGGTCAAAGGCGCGTCCTCCCGAATGAGGTGATTATTTTCTTCCGGCACCTCCACCTGTTGAATTGCGGCAAACAGACGGGCCGCCGAAGTGAAATCTCGCAGGTAATCCAGCGGCTCGCCCTCGATGTATTCTTCCATGAGAATTCCCGTCTCGAAAAATTCGCGCGAATCGTCGACGAAATATGGGAGGGGAGTGACGCCTGAATCTTTCAGGAGTTCCAGAGCCCTGTACTCGTACAAGACCTGGTCGGCCCTGTTGATTTGCGTGCCGATATTGATCCGAAACACCAGCTTTATGGATTCTGAGGCAAGCAGGTAATTCAAGTTGTACTCGCCCTGCGCCAGAGGAGTTATCCGGAAATCGCGTCCGCGAAGCACCGGCGCATCCTGCCGCTTCATATCGAGATATGCCTGAATTTTTTTCGTTATCTCGTCCATTATATTACCTGCGAGGCTTCTGTATGCGAGGACTCGACAATCTGCAGAGCCAACGGCTTGTAACGGGCGAACCATCTGCAGGCGCCGGCGCCTTATAAGTATGATAAAAAGACCAGACTTTATCAACCCAATAACTCAAGCATCCGGATAGCGCCCAGTTTTCCAACAGTTGAAGAGATCGAACAGGCGATGGAGGTTTTGTCGGTTTGCGTCATGCTCGCAGACCCCGGACAAACCGGCTAATCCATGTGGCGGCATCAAGCCGCTGATGCTGTGAATCCTGGCATCTCGCGCGCCTTGCTGGACAGTCTTGATGGACTATCGTATAGGATCAACCAACGTCCTATGACACATCGTGTCAAAACTCGAGAGTAGATTGCGCTGCAAAACCCCTGTTGGTAGGGCCGAATTCATTCGGCCGGTCTTGAATGTGCGAGCAAATTCGCATTTGCCACGGCAGAACTTATCAAAGAATGGACTTTTGCAGCAGAATCAAGATTCGACCACAAGCTCCCAAATCGCCAAATTAGACGTGTGTAAGCCCTGTCCCCCTGGCTCTTTTCGGCTTGACAAATTAACCGATAGGAAATATGATTCCTTTCACATGTGAAAACAGGTTTAATCGAAACCGTTTACCGTTCGGCTTCAATGCAGGCGGCGATTCTCGCTGCGGTACAACTGGGTTAGCATTGACAAAGGAGGAGGTATGGGCAAGAGACTGATCATGGTGGCGGTGGTTGTGGCGGCGATTACGTTCGCGGCGCCGGCATTTTCGCAGGAAATTGAGAGTATAGTAGAAATTTTTAAGGAAAAAACCGGCTCATCTGCTGTCTATGAAGGCGACATCTGCATTGAAGTCGAAGGAGAGGGAATTACAGCTATTGCGCTGAAACATGCGAGCCTACCGAAGCCAATTACAATTCTTCAGAACTTAGCCGGCTTTGATGAAATGGAATTGGTACGAGATGAGGAATGGTCCGTTTTCACGAATCTGATTCCGAATGGTTTGTATGAACTGATGATCGCGCAAGGCGCCCTCACAGTCAGGCATCCTTTTGAGGTAAATTATTCCTTCATGCCGGCGCTTCCAACAATAACCAGTCCCACCAATGGACAGGTTATGCCTTCACCGTCTTTTATCGTCACCTGGAACAGTCCGCCCGCCGGCATCGACGGCATTTATCTGGAGATAGAATCCGAAGTTGATCTTGATTCCGGTTATCTGCCGCCGACCGCTACATATTATGTCGTTCCAGACGGCTTCCTTAAGCCCGGGAGCTGGTGCGAACTTGATCTGGAATTTCACAAGCTCATGAACGGAACAGGCTATTCTTCACTTCATCAGATAGAATTCAGTATTGCTCCGTGAAGGGAAAAAACGGTCAGGCCCTACATATTGGTTGCGCTGCAAAACCCCTTTTGGTAGCGCCGAATTCATTCGGCCGGTCTCACCGCTGGGGATGGGCAATTTCTAAAGAAGATAACAGGGCGAAGGCCAAAAGATTCTTTCGTCCCCGCCTAAAAATACGGCTCTTCCCTCGATCGCCCGGATTCACGTCCCGAATAGTTGCGTTCGAACTCGCGCCCGAAGTAGGGGTCGTTCGTTTCGCGCATGCGGCTGTCGAGGAGAGTCCGCATCGCCCCTAAAGTTTCAGCATACGTTGGGTCTGCGGCCAAATTGCATTGCTCGTTCGGGTCCGCTTCCAAATCGTACAGCTCTTCAGGCGGGCGCGGCCCAAGCCAGTCGGGATTCCGCTCCTCGCACAGCCGGCGGGCCCATGGCTTGTGAGCCAGTTGGTCGAGCCCGATGGCGTCGTCGGAATAGTTGCGGATGTATTTCCACTTCCCCGTGCGGACTGCACGCATGGGAAGATAATCGACGTGATATGTCATCTCCGCAAAAACGGCTTCGATCGGGCCTTCGGCGCTTTCTTGTTTGGCCAGTGGAAGAAAGGATTTTCCCTGGGAATTCTTTGGGATGACGGCGCCCGCGGCTTCGAGCAATGTCGGCATAAGGTCGATCGTGCTGACAAGACTGTCATCCACCGAACCGGCGGGAATCTTACCCGGCCAGCGCATGACCAGCGGCGTACCGATGCCGCGGTCGTACAGGCTCATGATGCCTCCGGGAAACTGAGCGCCGTTGTCGCTGACAAAGCAAACAAGCGTCTTCTCCGCAAGCCCGACCTCTTCGAGTTTTGTCAGGACTGCGCCGATCATCGCGTCCATCCGGGAGAGGCGGCTGTAGTATTGCGCCACTTCCGCCCGTATCTCCGGCCAGTCGGGCAGGGCGTAGTATTCCGGTATCGCGATCGTGTCGGGGTCATAATCAAAACTTTCCACGGGCGAAAATTCGCCGCGGCTGTCGCGATGCGTGTCCATGTAGTTGAGTTCGAGGTAGAAGGAACCGTTTCTGTTTCGTTCGATGAATTCGGTCGCCTTCTCCGGCGACGTGATGAGGAAATCCTTTGGCAGGATTCCACTCAGGCGCTCGCGGTATCCGTACCAGCTTGTCGGCAGATACGGCGCCACGTGCCACTTGCCCTCGATTGCCGTGTTGTAGCCCGCTCTTGAAAGAACCTTTGGGAGCGTGTTCACAAAGGGAGAAAGCATCATGCGCCGATGGATGTGGGTGAGGCCGTTTACGCCGTTGGTGTGCGGATATTGGCCGGTGATGATGCTTGCGCGGCTTGGGGAACAGCTCGAGGCGGTTATGAAGGCGTTCGTGAACCGGATGCCTTCGCGGGCAAGCCGGTCAAGATTCGGAGTTTTTACATCAGGATTGTCGTAACAGCCAAGGTCCTTCCAGCCGAGATTGTCGGCGACGAGGAGCACGATGTTCGGGCGATCGCCCGCAGCGGATTCATTGCCGCCGCCGCACGAAAGACACGGCCCAACGCCAAGAAATGCCGATGCGGCCGCCGCTTTGGAAACCGCTCGTATGAATTCCCGCCGTCTCATGAGCCTGTATCATAGCGGGAAGGAATTATTTCGTCAACCCCGGAAAATTATCCTCACCAGAAATCGGGGAGGGCGCCCGGCGAGATTACCTTGTCAATACCATCTGCCTCATCATCCATATTCAAATTGGAAAGGAAGCCGTCCATGTTCATGTGCAGGGAACATATGGATTCGGGAGTAATCGAGACATTATGGAAAGCGCCTGCCGCTACCTGTACGTCCTCGCGGACGGCTTCAATGAATAGAGAGAATTCACCGACCTGATCGGAAGTTATTTCTATCTGATAATCATCCGGTTGCGTCAAATAAGCTGTTTGAGTTCCTGGAAACGCGTAAAATGAGCTGCCGGGTATCTCCTCGATCTCTTCGCGGCCCAGCTTCATAGCGACCTCTCCAACAGAATTCGAAATTTTCAGATTTCCGGGCGCAGTCACGAATATCCTGATGTACGTCTCCTTTTCCTCTCCCGTGTATCTTCGAATCCCGATATCCGCCAACTCGCGATCCGACAGACGCGTTCCGTCGCTCTGCAGGAGGCTCAGAATCGTATTATTGACCGCGTCGTTCTTGGCATAATCGCCATGCTCCACCCCGTCTTCTATAAAGGTATCGTTGTAATACCCGGCCGGCATCCCTAATGCGCTTTGGAGAGGGACAGTCTTATCACCCGGGCCGGATAGTACAAAGGGACTTGCCAAGGGAACGTAGACATATCCTCCTATTGTTCCTTTGTCAAAATTCCCCATGATGAGATAATTTTCGCTCCCGCCTTCTGTAAAATTGAAAGAATCATGAAACTGCATGGCCTGCGAGTTCAGATACGGGTTTGGAACATGCAGCCGACCGGGAAGATCTTCGACATCAGGATTATGTGGCCCATAAATAACTTCCAACTCGACTGGCTCATTCAGGGTGAAAAGAAACGTATTATGCCAGGTATCCCAACGCTTCACCCGATATCTTTTGTTCGGCAACAATTCATGCGATCCTGGCCAATTACAGACAAGGGATTCGATAGTTGCGTTCCATGTTAGCAAATCCAGTATCCCCGCATGCGCAAGGCTTCCATCAAGAAACGTACGATAAGCCGCTGGAGCGCCATTTTGTGGCGTTCCCAGAAAGATCAGTTTCCGCACCTGCCCTGGATTCTTTCTCGCAAATTCCCTCGCGACGAGCCCACCCATGCTGTGAGCTACTATATCTATTCTTGCATTTTCTCCCAATTCCGTCGAAACCAGATCCCTTAGCTTTTCAGCGGCGCCGGCTGTTCCCTCGATTCGTTTCCTCCAGTCGTAGGGCAGGGTAAAAAGGTTAGTCTGCTCCGAATATCCATTGCCGGTCAATTTAATCATGAGAGGGCCGTAAAAGTTCAGGCGTTCGTCGTCGTTATTATCGAAAATGCCGCACGTGTCGATTCGAAAACATCCGGAATGGTCATCCGGTCCACAGGGATTCCTATAGTCGCCTCCATCATCTCTCAGCTGAAGCGCTTTTAAAAAGAGGTCTTCAACGCTTAGTATTAACTGTTCATCCAGCCAAATCAGTTCATCATCTTTCCACTCTGGGCTAAAATCCGGATAACCATTATTGTTTTCATCATTATAGAGATACGTGCCCATAGTGCCCGGAATAATGACCACCGGAAAATTTCCCGTATAGATCGGTTTGCAGGAGCTTGCGGTCTCTCCGTAGATATCAGTCAGCTCGACCCAGATCTCTTTCGGGCCCTCCGTCGCAAACGACCATGCCATCTTTTTTGCGAGATGATTCCATCCGCCGGAGGATTCCGTCCAGGAGAAAGGTTCTGTCCAGCCTGCCGGATCATCCACCACACCATTCTGAAGTTCATCGCTCAGGAACCGCGCCTGCGCTATCTGGCCGAATGAATCACCAACGTATATGTCGAAGATTTCTCGGATTTCGACTGTCTCTACCGCAGTATGCGTCCCCTGCGCGCGAAGTTCGATCATGCAGTCGAGCGGCATGTACGTTCCGGGCGAAGCGAAAATGGGAGCGCGATTCCTGGAGAACTGCCCGTATACATCTTCCACCTCCACCCAGATTTCTTTCTCACCTGGCGTATTGAAGGACCACGATTTTATCTTTGTCTCATGGTTCCAATCGCTTGTGCTCAGGTCCCAACTGTTCTCGGTCCACCCAGCGGGATCATCGACAGCATCATTTTGATAGTCGTCGCTCAGGAAGCGCACAGTTACGATTTCGCCGGTCGAATCTCCAACGTAGATATCAAAAAAGTCTCCAATATCGATGGATTCTACGAGATTTGAAGTCCCCTGCTCTCGAAGTTCAATTTCACAGTTCAGTCCCGTCCCACTTATGGTAAATGATCGCCATGCTGTGAGCGCCTGATTCCCATAGATATCGGTGGCCTCGACAAGCCAATGGTAGGCCTGCCCGTCGACCAGATAGCCTTCGGGCACAGTATGAGACGTGGTTCCATCCGGCAAGCCGGAAGTGTAGTAAATTGTCGCCTGATTCCCATCGTTAATGCGCAAGGAATAAGTCAATCCAGTTTGTGAAGAGCATATCCATTCGAAGGTTGCGGTAGTCGTCGCCAGAGCAGCCCCATCAGAAGGAGAGACGAGAGCAGGCGCATCGGTAAGAACGCTGGCGACTGACTCTGTGCGGGTTTCGGTGGTAAGGTCGGCGTAGGTAATGTGGAACGTGATCTGGTCGCCGACAACGGGAATGGTATCCAGATTCAGCAAAACCGCCCATTCGGTATCATCCGCCTCGCCATCCCAGTGCAATCCGTCATTATACAGCCGCTTCGGGTCATCCTGGCTGTACGGGTCCCCAAATTTATTAACAGTCGCCGTATCAAGATAAGCCGGCCCGGTCAGTGTCACCGAGACAATATCCGTCCGAGAGATCTTCAGCTTTAAATGTAACTGATAATCCCCTGTTGACCAATATTTGCTGACGACAGAGACAGGTGGGGCTAATTTAATAAGCCATATATCAGAATCACCTGCTCCAAAAGAAGTAGTACATCCTACTACTATAAAGCCGCCGTCGCGCGTTTGTTCAACATTTATACCGTAATCCCAACTTACTCCCCCGATTGCCTTATTCCAAATCATTTCTCCGAAAGAATCAGTCTTCACGAGCCAGACATCATAACTGCCCGCTCCAAAAGAAAGAGAGTATCCGCCAATTATATATCCGCCATCAGGTGTCTGCTGAACACTGAATCCAAGATCGTGATCAGAGCCTCCGAAGTTTTTATCCCAGACCTTGTTTCCATAAGCATCGGTTTTTATTAACCAAACGTCCCAGTAACCTGATCCGGACGGTAGCATAAAACCAGATATTATATATCCACCGTCAGAGCATTGCTGTACACTTCGACCCGCCGCACTACCAATTGTTCCCCCAAAAGTATTATTCCAAAGTTCATTTCCGGAAGCGTCGGTTTTAATCAACCACACATCCTGATATCCAAAAGACTGAGTATCCCCGACAATTATGAAATCGCCACCGCTAGTCTCCTGCACGCCATATCCATCATCATTTTCCAGTCCTCCAAACGTCTGGTCCCAAAGCTTATTTCCTGAGGAGTCCGTCCTTATCAACCATACATCGCTATCGCCTGATCCAAAAGACCAAGTGCTGCCTGTAACTATGTAACCGCCGTCGGCGGTTTGTTGTACATCTTCGCCATAATCATCTCGTAATCCCCCAAAAAATTTACTCCAAATAATATTTCCGGAGGAATCGGTTCTAATTAGCCATATGTCGCAATTTCCTGGGCTCCATGAGTAAGACTCTCCAACGATAATGTACCCACCGTCAATAGTTTGTTGAACACTGTGGGCGTAATCCCATGATTCTCCGCCAAAGGTCCTCTCCCAGATGCTATTTCCGCTGGCGTCGGTTTTTATCAGCCATATGTCGGACGAGCCAGCTCCAAATGACGTAGTCCATCCTGCAATAATGTAGCCACCGTCCGACGTCTGCTTTACATCTTGTCCCTCATCTGGTTCAATTCCACCAAATGTCTTGTCCCATTCGACTATCGGCGCTGCAAAAGTCTCGGGCAGAATTTCTTGATTCAACTGCCATAATCCGTCAGGCTTAGCAACGTATATCGTCTTTGGACTCATAGGGTTAATCGCAAGGCTTATGACCCTAATATCCTCCAAGCCCGCGTTAGCAGGATACCAGTTCTCCCCCCCATCCATACTCTTGTAAACACCATAAAATGTTCCCGCATATATATTTACTGGATCAATGGCAAGGCAGAGAATACTACCTCCCCAAGGGCCAATCTGATACCACTTGTTTACTGGTGTTTCTGAAAAAGCACTTGCTACAGTACATTTAAGTGCAACAGACGAAACTATGAGGAGGAACAGCATACGCAACAAGAGGCGTGAAGCCATAATCTTTTTCCTCCAAGAATTTTTCGGAACTTTCTTGATGTTGCTCAATTGAACTGGATAGCTCAAGAGATAAAACGGACGTGAATCCCGCGCATAAGAATTTATCACTCGCCTGTGGCCTTGTCAATAGAAAAATTATCCCAGAAGGAAATTCTTTGGCGTTCTTTCACGGAAACTGGCGAAAGGCGCGCCTGATTCAGTAGTCTCCGAGTATTCTTTTCTCTGTCCCTCCCGTTCAAAAGTTTCTTGCTATAGCTTGATCCCACTCCTGTTTCTTATCTTCTCCTTTGAGATTGAGAACATATTGGGGTGCCGTATTGCCGGCGAACATGTTCCAATCTTTTGACTGGATGTAATAATTCGCGTGCATTCGCGTCCATTCGCGGTTCGTTTTTCTTCTCGATCAGATTCCCGCCTGCGCAAGTCAGCGACAGGCGCCTCTACGTCTGCGTCCATCAGCGTTCATCCTGCGGTTAATATCTTTTCTTTTTCCTCTTTCTTTGTCACCGGTCGCTTTAAACCCCGCCACTGATGGTCGGTTTAAACCCCGCCATTTTTGAGTCTGCATTTTGTCATTATAGAGATGTCAATGGATTTCT